>JAQURW010000005.1 GCA_028715425.1 Candidatus Omnitrophota bacterium | reverse complement strand
CGCCGGGGTGCCGGTGTTCGCAATCGGTAACGCGTTGGTCGATTATGGGTTAAGCAAATCAGGTCTCGGGGCTAAAGAATTTAACCTGAGGGGTAGTCTTGTTCAGGGCGCGATCTGGGGCATTGTCGGTTCGTATCTGGCAGGCCTCGGCGCAGCGCACGTCCGCCAAAGCTACCAAAAATTGGCCGACCTGACCAACAGCGCAAATTCGTGGGCTCTGGCCGGCTCTATGGCCCAAGGCGCTCTTACCTTCGGTTTGATCGCGCCGATATTCCTTGCTGTTGGCGGATTCTTAAGGGCGTTTGCTGAGAGCGGTTTCTTTAAGGAACTCTTCAGTGGTAATTTCCGAAAGGCGTTTTCCTTAGACTTCTTCTTCTCACGCGCGGCATGGAAGTTCGGCATCGCTGATCCGACGAATAATGCCAAGGTTGTCCTTTTAACCCGTTTCGAGTTTCTTAAGATCGCAGGCATTCAAATCCTGCAGGGTTTCAAGCAAGGCCTTTACATGGGGCCGCTGGTGACCGTGCTGTCACGCGGGCCTCATGCCGCCCAACAGAATCTCTTCTTTAGGGAAAAACTCATGTTTACCGCACTCGCCCAGCTCCCGATGGTAGAGATGGCCATCCTCATGACTGGCTTGAATTGGGCACTTAAAACAGCGTCTGACTGGGCAGGCGGCGCACTCTATGAAGGAACAGAAAAGACACAAGAAATATCAGAACTGTCGGTCCTTGCGTGGGCATTGGTGTTCATGAAACCCGCAATGCTTACCATACTCGGTAAGATACCGACACGGATAGCCCGGGCGCGCTTGGAAAAGGCTGAGGCTGATATAAAGGCCCGCGCAGCATCGGGTGAAACATATAAGAGTATCAGCGCATCATTCATACGGGCAAAGACAGAAGTTGGAGAAGCAGAAGGAAAACTTCTTGGCTATAAGAACCGTAGATTGGCCGTAACGTTCCAAGGCGAAAGCGGAAAACTATTCCAGCTTCGCGCGCGTCAGTCGTGCATAAAGTATGATTTTGAGGCGCGCATGAAACAGCAAGATGGCGCCAAACAGGTTGTGGCTGCGTTGGAGGAAATGGTCAAAACAAACAACTATACAACACTCGGGAAAGAAGCAATACCGGTCACTCCGGAAGAAAAAGTCATGGTATTGCAGGAATTTGCTTTTAGTAACGCGGTCAAGTCAGCTGAACTCTCAAAAATGAGGGCGCAGCTTGAAAAAGACGCAAAAACACCTGATACTTCCGGGTCTGAAACAGAACCCGCCAAACAGGAACCGTTAACGCCTGTCCAGGAATTGTTCTTAAAAGGACTTAAAGACTGGCACAAGATGTATTTAGCTGATCCGGAAAAGGCAGCTGATCCCAAGAATCCGCTGATGCGCCCAATATCGATAGAAGCCGTTGAGAAGATCCTGAATAGCAACATGACACCTGAGCAAAAAGCAGCTGAGATATGTTACCGTATGATGACGCATTTTATAGTCAAGTTTAATGCGGTCAAAGCTGACGAGCTGAAGGGAAAAGGACAAAAATTCGACGTTGTTAAAGATGGATTCAGTTTTGACAAATTTGAGACCGTCACTGATACCGGCAACGTCATTTCATTTACGCCGCAATGGCAATCCATGGTCGATGTCGTTAAGATCTCTGTCGAAGGCGGTAAGATCGATGTCGCGTTAGCGCTTGCTCTCGGCCAGGGAGCCGGTAAAACAATAGCAATATGGACTGCCATAGTCAGCACAGTCTTAATACAGGTCTCGCGCGGCCAGTTGGCAGACATCAAAATCCTTTTTGTCACGGCGAACCAGACGTTGGTCGATCAGACCTTTGACAAGAAAGAGGATAGTAGGATGCTGATGGATATCATGATGGATGTTTTAGCAAGGACGCCGGGAGCACGGGAAAAAATAGGGGAGAATTTCTGCCGCAGTATCAATGAGGCCAAGGAAGGCGAAGATATCACGGCTGCTCCTGACGCTAAGAAGGGAGGGATCATCGTCATGTCATCGTTGTCACTCCTTCAGCAAATGATCGCACAATCAGACGTCCTGGTAAATGTGTCCAGTTTCCATATCGATGAATTTGACGCTGTCTTGACAGCAACACCGCTTGTCATTTCACACGCAGTAAATCATTACGCGCGGGCAGTCGCAGGTAAAGACAGCTCAATTAAAACGGTAGACGATTTCTATCAACTTTCGCTGAGGGCCATGGAGATCCTAGGCGGGAAAGTCGCTCCTGATAAGTCAGGTCAATCGAAACTATACAAAGGCTACCAGGAAGGAAGCGGTGACGCGATCGATAGTGCAAGGGCAGAACTTATAGAAAAGGCCACGAGACTTAAGATCGACAAGGTCATGATCCCTGACCTTGTCGAGGTCCTTATTTTACTGGTGCCTCAGGCCGCAAACGCCGGGGTTATGAGAACCGGAGAAAAAGACGCAAACGGTAAGATTATCGCAGAAAAAGCGGATTACGGTTGCACAGACAAGGAAGGCGGACTCTTGAAAGGAACCAAGATACGTCATTCATTCCTGAACCTTCTTGTCGCTGCCAGATTCGCATGTGAGACCGTTAACGGAGAGAAACAGACACTTGCATTCCAAAACATTTACAATAATTTTATTGAAACGTCGTCTATGAATTCAGCCGACATAATAGAAGCCATAACCCATGTACAGAAAAACGGCAATAAGAATCTGGGATGCAGCTTATTCGGCTGGACAGGAACTATTGAAGGGTCTCTCAGAACAGCCCAAAAGCTCGGTGCAACGATAAAAAGATATACGCCACCGTCACGCGTTGTACTTTCTGCAATGGACAGAAGCGGCGGCAACCGGTATGGTGAAGCTCATACAGATCTTGTCGGAGCAGGTAAGGCGGATGGTACGTTGAGTATCGAGAAGATACATGACATGTTTGATACTGCTTTAGTAAAACTTGTTGCGGAATGTTTCGATATAACTGAGAGTAACGGGGTAAAAACACTGACTCCCAAAATAGATATTCAGAAGAGTCCAACTGATAACAAAAAGACAATAAAGGTTACGAGGGTCATGTTCGTTGAAGCGGTCAACTATCAAACGGCTTTGGCACGGGAGCGTGTCCTGGTTACGGCGTTCGGTGCAGAGAACGTTGATTTCATCGGGACCGGCGGAGACCTAGCCGCAAGGCTTAAAAACTTCGGTATTGTCGGAGACGGCCGGACAGTACAAGATACTTCAAAGCAGATAAACCCGAACAAGATACAGATCGTGTATGCGAATGGTGCCGGATCAAACTGGGGCAAGGTAAGTAACTGGCGCAGCTCTAAAGAAGACGGCAATAATTTCCGGCCATGCCGGATATTCACTGAAGCAAACTCATCGGCGGCATTTTCGCAAAGCCAGGGACGCACTACGGGTGATACGCGGCGTATCGATGCAATGCTTTTCAACCTCTTTGATGTCACTACTATAATGACTGCTACAGAATTGAAAACTCTGCGCGGCCTCGAGCCGGGGGCAAAGCAGCTTGATTTTACGCGGACGATCCTTGAAAAATGGAACGCGCGCCTGGATGGAGAAACCAGTAATCGCGCGCAGATCATACGAACCAATTCCGGCATCAATGACAACACGCATCCTTCAGGTAGCCGCATAAAAGTTGAGCTTAACACCATGCCATGCGCTATATCTGTACAGGAGGTCGAATTCGCCGGTGTCACTATTTCAGACGAGCAGACAAACAGCTTGAATGGCGGCAGCGGAAGGCCGTTAAGCGGAGCAACCATGATCACGATCGCCGAAGGGACTGACACTGATACACCGGTATTCACTGAGTCAAACTATGAAGCAGTACTCGGCGGTCTTGGTCTGCCTCAAGTTCAAGGCGCTAATCAGCAACCGGTGAACATGACCTATACCCAATTCAAGGCTGTCGGCCAGACTGTTAAAACGATAACTGAAGCCGCACACGCTGCCGGCGGCACTCAGGCGGATTATCTCAAGGCGCTACAGAATGCATTACCGAATATTCAGGCAAACACTCCCGCTCTTATGCCCGCAATTTTACAGGCATTAGGCCTTAATGGTGCATTAGATGCAAGCGGCCTAAAGGTCATCGGGCGAATAACCGATGCGCCTCTATGGAGTTCAGCACGCACCTTCGGAGAGAAAGCCTACGTCATAGCAAATTGTATCGGCAATCTCAATGACACCCAGAGGACTGCGGTACTCAAGTCTCTGGGTTTCAGCGGCGCAATGGCCAACTTTACCGAGGCTTCTTTGCGCGCGGTCAGCAGCCTTATCAGCTCAGCTGAGTGGACATCATTGAGCCAGGGCGGACAGACGGTAAAAATTTCAGCCCTTGCTTCAGGATTCGCTTTCGGCGAGCGCCAGGCAATATGGTCTGTATTCACACGGTCTGATACTGCGGTAGTGATGCAGCAGTACGCAGAGGCGTTCTCAAAGATACAGGGAACATCCGCGTTTGATTCGCTTACGCTTGCCGATATGCGGGCCATTGCGCACGGTGAACTCCTTACAGCAAGGATCCCGGATATGACAACCATGCCTCAAGCCGCACAAGAGACGATCGTAAAGGCTGTTGAAACCATGCGGAATAACATGACCGATACGAGCGCTGCACAGCTTACGCAGGATGTACGGCTCACAGCCGGTCTTATGGCGCCTGATTCTGAGCAGGCAAAGGTTTTAGGTACTATTGCTGCGGTTCTTGAGTCAGCGACACCAGGACTCTTTGAAGTCGCTGCAGTGCAGGCAAAGGCGCTTATGGAAGAAAAGAAAGATGAGACAAACGTAGAAATAAAGTCCTCTCTCTTAGAGGGCCTCACAGACGTCCAGGAGACCGCACTATCCAAAATACATGCCTCTCTCGGATTAATAGCCGATAGAGAAGGAACCAGACAACTGTTTATGATCGCATCTGATATCCGTATATCTGGCAATAAGGACCTCTCAGGGAAACTGGCAGAAGTTGCGGATATGATCGCCGCAGGATTCTCATTACCAATAATACTTAGTGCCTGTGACGAGAATATGATAGCAGCAGTGAAGGGGCTTACAAATAATCATGCGAAGGACGGGGTACTCGATTCTGTAGATACATTAGGCTTCCTGAAAGATTCTCCGCTTAGCCGTAGTATCACCAACATAAGGATAGCGGCTGATCTTCTTAGCGACGGAGTTGTAAAACCGGCATTACTAAGCGCAGCCACCGAGCTGGAGAATGACCAGGCACAAGGACTCGACATCGCCTCGACCATATTATCAGGAATAACTGACGATCAGATACCTGAATCCATGGGAGCAGTCAAAGACGTTATCGCTCACGCACTTGAGGTGATCAGGACAGCAAAAGCCGAGGCCGGACCGGTTGCGCAGGCGGCCGTTGCTGCCGAGGGAGCTAGTGCCGCACAGGAAGCCTCTCTTCTTGCCGACGGACAACAAGCCGCACAAGTCGAAGCGCCCGGCGCAGGTGTCGTTGCCGAACAGGTTGTGCAGCCCCAAGCGCAGCCGGAAGTAACTATGACGCCTGAGCGGCAATTTGTCGAAAATCAAAAAGCCGCGGCGACAGGAACACCGTTAGCCGGCGTCCTCGGCAATATCGCGAACGAATTAGGAGACAGGGCTCTAACACCGTCATTAGCCGAAAAAGCTCTTGATATGCTCGGCGACGGCCTAAGGCAACAATTATCGCCGGCAGTAAGGAGAGCTCTCGACGGAGTCGAGAAGGCATTGGAGGCAATAGCCGGACGCCAGGCCCTGCCGCAAGGAGCCAGCCGTGGCATGACTACCGGCCAAACGCTCGGCGCGATAACAGCCGTCGGCGCAGGCGCTTTATGGCTCGTCGGTGCCGTTACGCCTTTTGTCGCAGCAGCAATAGGCGCCGTGGCTCTCGGCAGTATGGCTGCATCGATGGTCATCGATGCCATGAGCCCGGTCAGTCAGCTGAAAAAAGCCCTGCGCACACTTGAGTCTGCGGCAGAAGGAACGCCGCTTTCAACTATGGCAAAAAGTATGCGCGAGAATGTCGAGCGATCTAAAACGATGTCACCGTTCACCGCGTCACAAAAGCTCTCAGAAGTTAAGACCAACGTCACCAGTCAATGCATGTCAATGCTCAGGGATGTGAACTCGGTGGCGGCAACTGCGGTACAGAATATGAGCGACTATATGACACTTTCCGTCCGTATAATGTCAGGCGCCGCTGGCGCTGAGACCGCCAAACTGTTAGTAGAATCTATGACAGCCACTGATCGCGGAACTGCCGTAGGGAAAATATGCGATGCTGTGAAGCAATATGGTATCGATCGCACATCGGATACGTCTGTCCGGGATCTGATACCTGCCTTGGGACGCATATCCGCTCAGGCGTTTGGAACGGCAACGCTTAATGCAGCAGCTGAGACAGCCATATACGGCCTGAGTACAGGCGATGTCAGCTTAGTTGCAAAAGCGGCTGCGCGTATGAACGGGGCAGCACAAACCGCAGGAGCGAGTACCGAAGCAAAAGCTTCGGTTGCATCGTTCACGGCTGCGTTACTGACAGCCGCCGGAATAAACACTCCGTCGATCAACGAGGTCATTCGGGCATCAGCCGCAATAGAAAATGCCATCACAGCGCCTGCATCATCTCTGACGAGCGCAATGAAGGCAGCAGCTATCGAAACCCTGCATAATGCCGTCGGAACAATCGTATCAGCCGGTGCGGGTTATGGAAACATCGGGACAAAGGCAGCCGCGACTGCCATAGCTGAAATGTGCGGATTGGCAGCGTCTGTAACCATGAATGCAAACGCGATAGTCGCTCCGTTACTCCAGGCGGCCGGGGTCAGTAATGCAACAGCCCAAACAGCGGCACCGGTCATCCTGGCCGCTGCGAAAGCCGAGCAGGCTATCATAGCCGTCGGAGCTGCCGCAACAACCGATACAAATGCAGCCGTAACACGGATACATGACGTCGCTAGTCGGGCTGTAGCGTGTATCGCTTCAGGAAACACGCATGACCGAGCCGCTGCCTTGACCGGTTTGCCGAATTTGCAAACGCAACTGACCAATACCGGCTTAACGGCAGACACCGGTAAAGCGCTGGTCCTGTCGATCGCTGAGGCATTGACAAAAACCCTTATGAATAGAACCACGCCGTTAACGCTGGCTGAGGCGCGCGATCTCGGCGCATCGATCGATAAACTCCTCGACTCAGAAGAATTAAAAATATCCGATACAAAAGCCCTGCTTGCTCAGGGCCTCGATAGCTTACGTCAGACAGCAAAACAAACGGTATCCGATACAACTAAACAGGCTGAAAAAGCCGAAGGCAACGGCCTGTCGCTCGGCAGTATTAAATCGAAGACCGACACGATCCTTGGGACTGTCGCGTCTGACGCAGCATCAAAACTCTCTAGTGTCGCTGACACACCGGAAGCAAGCGGCGCGATGAAGACATTAGACGAAGCCGCAACACGGGTCAATGAAACGGTCACAGGCCCTGCCGCGACAGAAGCCAAGGCATTGATCGGAATACTGCGCAATATCGTAGCGAACATACAATGCCGGATCGCTATGAGCACCTTGAGTGCGTCTACCGGACTCGAAACAACTCTTCAGCCTATGACGGCGGCTGTAGGTAAAATGTTGAACGGAGAAGAGGTGTCGACTGCCGAATCTTCATCCGCAAAGGATGCGGCTCTTCAGCTTGAAGCCGCGACACAGAACGCTTACCAGCCGATACAAGAAGCCGCCGGTATCGTTGCGCAGTACATACGTGATTACACCCGCGTTGCTCAACCGTCGGTTTCCGCGGCCGATACCGCGGCCATGTCTCCTGCTGAGCGTGTCGATGCCGGCAGGGCACTTGCCGAACGATTGCCCGGAAACGGCCTGGCGTCGTCTCTCATGGGCGCGCAGACATTCTTGCAACAGGTTGCATCGGGCGCCATAACCGGCGACCGGGCCAGTAGCGAAGCCGGAAATCTCCTTAATGAGCTGGCACAAAAAATGATGAACGACGACGGTAAACAGCAGTTTGACGATATCGTTACCGACGCAGGCAGCCAGGCCCTTATGGGCTCAACTATTGATACGTTACGAAATATCGTGTCGACCGGCAAGGCAACAGCTCAAGGCATGGCAGCCGCGACACCAACGCCGCTTGTCACAGCGCAGATCGCTGCCGAATCTCTCGGAGAAAAAGCCGATGAGACACGACAGACAGTGGCCGATTTCACCAGGGCATCTTTGACAGAAGATGTCAGTGGTATGGTAAAATCCCTTGCTGCAGTACGCGGCCGTGAGGATTCGGCCAAGGGTTTTGTTTTTGACCTTAGCGCGTCTTGCGAACAGGCTGCCTTTGCCGCAGTCGGTGACGCTCGCGGCACCGTAATAAGGAATGCCGCACGGGCAGAACAGGCTATTCAATCCTCGTTCGAGAAAGCCATGGCTCAAGCTGAAGCGCCTGAACAAGTTCGGCAAAAAGCCGAGACGGCATCTCAGCAAATCCGCTCAGGCGCTGCGGCTCTGGCAAAAGCTCTGTCAGACAACACGTTGTCACCGGAAATGACCGCTCAATTCAGTAAACTTGTAGCCGGCACCGCTCAAACACAGGCAGATATAATAGCTAGAGGATCTGCCATGGCGCGCGCGGCAACACCTGCCTTGAGTGCTGAACAACAGGCAACAAATACAGCGTCCGCACTCAGCGCCCTCTGGCAGGCTTCTGGTTCAATAGCCGGGCATGCCCGAACCGGCAATATCGCAAAGGCCCTTACTGAATATTCTGATATGCGCCAGACCATTACGCAAAAACTCGAGGCAAACGGTCTTACCGGCACATCGTCGGTCGACTCGCTCATGGAGCCGGCAGCCGGCGCGATGAAAGAAATGATACGCGGCCGGCAGGCAGGTACTACAGCTGAAGGCAACGCGGATGCCATCATTGATGCCGCTCATGAGGCTCGCATGGAAGTGTCCGATACCAGCCTGTTACGCGATGCAGTGTCTGAAAATACCGCTAAGATGCTTAAAGCCCTGTCAACCGGCAAAGTGGAGGCCCTTGTTGCGGCTATCGGCGGGATAACAAACGCGAAAGATGCCGCACAAGCCGGATCACAAAACGGAGAAAAATTCGCCGGTTTTGAGAAACTTGAGAAAGCGTCGATGCAGGCAACTGCATCGCTGGTAGCGGGTAACAACCAAAGCGTACGGGAATCAACAGTGTCATCGCTCCTGGAGAACATGAGTTCCGGCCAGACACAATTAAACACCATAACAGGGACAGATAAGGCTGCCGAAACCGAAGGGTTACCCGGGACACAAACGAAACTTGACGCCCGTCAGGCCCTGCGCGACGCAACATCATCCGCACTGAATGCGTTAAATAATTCTGGAACAACGCCTGCGCATGCCCTCGCAAGCCTCCAGGCGCAAAAACTCGAAGTGTCAATGGCGCAGGGATTGAGCTCTCAGGTCCGCGCAGCCCTTACCATGGCCCTTACAGGTATACAGGCTCAACTAAATAATCACATCGACACTGCTGAGAAGACATCAACGGGTACGACGCCCGCGACAACGTCAGCGATCGATCAGGCCTCACGTTCTATCGACGAAGCGCTGTCTCAGGAAGCCGCGAAACCCGGCGTGACACAAGAATCAAAGGCTTCATTGGCAACCGCATCGCAACTGGTCCGCAGTGCGGCGCAATCAGCCATAAGCGCGTCCCGATCGGATAAGGCCGGGGACGTTGCCTCCGCGATCCAGGAAATTTCCTCTGCAGTCCACGCATTAATGAGCGCCGGCACAGATACGGCAACGGTTAATGCCTGGGCCGATACGATAACACAAAATGCTTCGGCTGAATTAAGTAGAACCGCACAGGGCAACCCCCGAATTTCCGCGGAAATGATATCCGGACATATCGAGCGTGTCGCCGCATCGGCGAAAACCGCTATGAGCGCCGCGATAGGTATCAGTGAAGAAGGCACCAGACATGCCGTCCTTACCAACCTGCGGACCGCGGCCCAAAATGCGCTCGCCGCGCTGGTCGATGTCGGCAAGGCATCGGCTAATGTTCAGCAATTTACCGAAGCCATGGCCAAGGCCGATCAATCCGTTGCCGCAGCAACTGCCCACAGCAGAACCATGCCGAATACGGAAACGATCGCGGCCGCTGCTTCTTCATTCGGAGATACTATCCGCTCGGTAAACAATGCCGTACAGCTGGCACAGGCATCTCAAGCTGTTGAAAGGCCGGAAGTCCAGGGGACACAGGATGCACGCGCTAACGCATTTGTAGCCAGCATGACCCAGGCCCTTAATGAAGAACTGACAGCATCCGGGATCAACGTTAATCAATTGGCCAGCGCCGGGGCAGCTGCCCATATGGCGCCGGTCGGCACGATATTTACGTTTAAGAACCTCGCGACAGGCGCTTCGGCGCGTTTGACCGTCCAGGAACAGGATCGCGGGAAAACAGTCGCTCAATTTATTCGTGAAAATTCTCAAGCTATCCAGAGTGCTCTCGGGATTTCTCAGATCACGGTTCAGGATAACATTCGTGTTGAAGTCTGGGCCGATAAAGACGGGTTTGCCAATAAGATCGAGATCGGTTTGACAGAAGACGGCACCGTTGCCGCAACCGGTGTCACACACCGCGCCTCGGATTCCGGTAATGCCCATACGCATTACGCCGATAGCCTGGCTACCGAGACCGCCCAGGAATATGCCGGTGATGCGGTGGCAGAAGTCATGCGCGCCATACGCACGGGACAGAATGATACCCGTACCAGCGCGTCCGATGTACTCATACTGAATGCCGGCAACCAGGTCATCGGCGCACGCCGCTTATACTTTACCGGCGACGCGGCAACCGGGATAGGCAAGGTCGTCCTTGAAAAGATGGTCAATAACCAATGGACCGCATGGGCAACCTTCGATGTAGTCTCGACACGTCAACTTGCCGATGGAACCGGCGAAGTCACTCTCAAAGATAGCGACGGCATGGTACATACTCTTGAAGTGCGATTGGATGAAAACAACGAAATGACCGTCACCGAAACCATAACATCCGAAGTACGCGCTCTGCTTGCGAAGAAAGCCTCAGCCGCGAAAGGAGAGGCCGCATTGTCGCCGCCTGGTGAACAAGGAAAGGCAAAGGAACAAAAGGCAGAAGAACAAGAACTCGAGCAACCGGAACAAGCTCCGCCTTCCCTGACCGAGACAGCGGTGAAACTGGTGCAAGAGATCAATGCACTATCAAGCAGGCTCCAGGGCCTTTCGGCAAAAGACCAGGCGATCATGGACGAGATCAAGTCGCTTGCCAGCCAGCTTGCGAATGCGATCATTAAACTCGGGGAGTTCGTCCGGGGTGTCACCAAGGACAACATTGCTGAAGTCCGGGAATTACTGCAGAATGCCGTTGCCGAAGTCGTAAGGGCTGAAAATGTGTTGTCCAAGACCGATAATAAGGAACTGACCGATGTCCTCGAAAAACTCCGGCAGGCAGTAACTATGGCGTGCGTAAATGCTATTGCCGGGATCGCGGACATACTTGCCGTAGCGGCAACAACCGATGATGTAAAGACTGCCCTTGAAGCCTTAAAGGCTGCCGCACAAAATGCCAAGGCAGCGCTTGAAGGCGAAGGCGCATCCCGACAAACGACTGAAGAGGTCTCTCGGCAACTCACGAGGCTTAACGATGAACTTGGCAAGGTTGTTCTGACCCAGGAAACAGCCGTTGCCATAAATCTTGAATCTATACGGACAATACTCGAGCAGTTAAACCAGGCACCGGCAACACGCGCCGCGGTAACAGGCGGCCAGGCTGTAGGGACAGGAACGCTTGCTGTTCAGACACAGGATGAGGAGCGCGCAACCCAGGCTGCCGCAGGAACAACAGTTGATGCGAACGCAGTCGCGGCTGAGCTGCTTGAGAAGATGGGAAAGAGCAGGGCGCAGCAGCTCCTCGGCACCGACGAGCTCGGCAGAGAAGAAGGTCCTGTAAAGATATTGGGTATTGGCGCCGGTGTCAGCATATCCACTCGATGGCATCACATATTCCAGATGCTAGGTTTCAAGATAGTCCAGCAGAAAGATCAGACTGCACAGGCAGAAAATGATTTTATTACTGCTTTAAGCAATGAACAACGCAATGGTCCCGTCGAGTATTATGTTATCGTAGCGCAGGGTCAACAGAATATCCTCGATCGATTAGCCGGGACAGCCGGATTTGGTAATCTCATGGCATGTATAAAATCCGGAACCATGCGGTGGAGTGATGTCCTGCGTAATTATTCCGATCTGGCCGGACAGCTCCGTACGGAGGGTAAGGCAATCGTTATAAGTGAAACCCAACAAACCGCTCTCCAGGCTAAAGGCTATAACGTGAGAATGGTCCAGACGAGCAACGTTGATAACGACACCGATGAAAACATTGCGGCACAACTTGAATCAGATCTGGCATATTAACACCGTAGCAATATATCCGCGTATGTGGCGCAACATTGCTTCATCGCGGATGATTCTTTCATAATAATTACGTTGCCATACCGGCGCGGCGGGCGTATCGCGTTTGACATTGATTTGCTTGGTGACGGAGGATTTGAAACCACGGACCATTGCACCAACCGTTTTTGACGGTGACACAAATTTATTTGACACGTCCGGTAGGGGCGTATGGCCATACGCCCCTACCGGATTCACAATCCAAACGATCCCGTGAATATGATTTGGCATAATAACATATTCATCCATTTCGATTTCCGCGCGAATGTCGGCCGTTTTTAACCATTCATCGCGAACAATCACACCATAATCATTCAATCGCATTGCCCCACCATGAATCTCTCCGAACATGGACCCGCAATCATACGTGCATATCGTAACAAAATACGCCCCCGGGCACGAATAATCGCGCCCTTTCAATCGAATTGATTTCCGGTGGTGAAGATACGCGTTGCATTTCATATGCCCCCCCTAATATTAAAGACGTAAAAAACATCCTTTTTCATGCAACATATTTGAAATTTTTTATTGCGTAATAGGGGCACGGCGCGCCGGGCCCCTACTACTACGTCTTATGGGTTCCCGCATATCGTTACATTATTATTACAATCCGTTAAGATACAAAATATTTGGCTAGGCCTGAATATAGCGGTACGCCCTATATGATATACTTATATATGTAAATCGGGAAATGGGGCGATGGTAGGATCTGCTACCTCGCCGCATTATTATTTTTGGGTCGATCTTAAAAACATTTTAAATTTGTGCACCATGATAACCTTATTTGAACGCCAACGCCTCTTCTTCAAAACGGTCGCCCTGACCGTAGCGCTCATATTTACCATACAGCAGGTATCGCCTGCGCAAGGACCTGGTGAAACCGTCGCAACCGACGGTAGGGGCACGGCGCGCCGTGCCCCTACCGAATTAAATGTGCGCGATTTTTCCATCCCGCGCGACATGGGAACCGCCAAGGATGTCCATGCCTTCAATTCGAAAGAGACTATCATTAACATTAAAGACGCCCACGACAACCTCGGCGCCCAGGAGTCCATTGTCACTATATTGGACAATTTAGTCACTAATTACGATATTCGTACGATAGCCGTAGAGGGCTCATCCGGAAACATCGACACTTCTATCATCGCCTCATTTCCCGACAAAGAGATCAAGACATCTCTTGCCAATGACCTGATGAAGGAGGGTCTCGTCTCCGCGGCAGAATTCTACTCCATAACATCAAATTCTGACGTAGCCCTTTACGGCATCGACGACAAGGCCCTCCATACCGAGAACATGGCCGCCTTCAAGGCTGTGCTCGAAACACGCGATGAAAACCACACGAAGGCCCTGGCGCTTTTTAACGCGTTGGCCGCGCTCGAAGACCATCTCTACTCAGAAGACCTGAAAGTCCTCGAGCACAATTCGATATTGAGCAACAACGGCAACATCGGCTTTACCAAGCGGTGGGATATCGTGCACGCGATCGGCGAGAAGAACGGGGTTTCTCCCGAACAATACACGAATATCACGAGCCTCCTGAAGGCGATAGCGCTCGAGAAAAAATGCGACTTTTCAAAGACGAACGTCGAACGCGAAGAACTCCTGAACAAACTGAAAACGGCGCTCGATAAAACAAGGCTCGAGGATCTTATCTTAAAGAGCATCGCCTTCAACCTCGGCAAGATCCCGGCAAGCATGTTTTATTCTTACATCGTCGACCAGGCCAAACTGGCAGGCATAGACCTGGCCCGTTTTCCGGCTATCGCCACGTATGTGGAATACATGACCTTATATGAATCCGTCGACATTGCCACGCTTAAAGACGAGGTCTATGATTATGAATCCAGGATAAAGGCCAAGATATTCCGGAATGACGACGAACGTACATTATCCGGCCTTCTTAAAAAGGCATCGATATTGTGCGACCTCCTCGAAGTAAAGCTGACGAGCAAATCACTTGAGTATTTCAGGCAGAATAAGTCCACATTCAGCGCCGCGGAATTCGCGCAGTTCCTGAAAACGATGTACGGCCGGTTCAAGCTCGCGTTGCCGTCAGACCTTGACATCGGCGCCATCTTCGACGCCATGCCCCCCGCGGAATCGTTCTACGAGCTTACCCTAAAGCGTAATGACGCCATGGTCGCCAATACCGTACAGCACATGCGTGAAAAAGGCGAGACCGTGGCAGCGCTGGTGACCGGTGGGTTCCACACACAAGGCATAGCCGAGCTCCTTAAAAAAGAGGAGTTATCGTACCTCATCATCCTGCCCAAGTTCGACAAGAACAAGAAGCGGCCGTATATAACGCTCATCACCAATAAAACAAAAAACTATGAGGATATGGGCGCAAACGGCAGCGGCAGGTACATCGCGCTGGTATCGTATTTTCTCAATCCCGAATGCACAAAAATGACCTGGGAACAGCTGAAAGAGATTTTATTAAGCGTGTGGAAGGATAAAACCGCCAAAGAGATCAGCGATAAACTCGACGAATACCTGAACAATTTCGAGCAGGCCCAGAAGAAACTCGAAGGATCGAACCTGGAACACTTCAGACAGCTCAAAGAGCTCATCAAGGCGTTCACTGACGGCCTGAAAACACAGGCTAAGCCTTCAATCGAAGCGCCGGCCAAAGCCCCGGCCCTGGAACTGGAACAGGGCCTGGACAAAATGCGTATTGACGCGTTCAAGGCGCGGGTGATCCGACGGGCAATCGACGCCCGGATCACTCAGGAAGCCGCGTTAAATACACTTCTGGACAATACTGCTAAGATAATGGGCTTTAGTACGGAGGCGATAACTCCCGATATAAAGGCCGCTATAATACAAGAGATACCGGGATTTGTCCGGGCTCCGGCAGCCGGCCAGGCTGCTCCACAAGACGCCCACGCTAAACAGGTCGATAATGCAATGCGGGATATTGCTAACGCAAACACCCTTGATGAATTAGACAAGACATTACAGGCATGGAGTGAACGCGGCGTCAGCGCAGACGAGGTCAAACTATCTCTGCGATCGATCGGAGTACAACTGGTCAGTAGAGAACTCGGCACTGCCATTAGAAACGGGAACGTCTCCCGCGCGAGGTATCTATGCGATCGATTAAATACCTATGGGGCTGTCGAAGGCATCATGCTTACGACTACCATCGATTCATTCAATGAGAAAGTCAAAGCGTTAGAAACAGCCGCAGAGCGTGAAACAGTCGCAAAGCGCGAGGCACAGGAACAACAATCGATCGCCGAAGCGGCAAAAGATACGGCACAGTGGAAAGGTATACTTGCCGATGAAGCGATCGGAAAAGGGAACTTTGACGATGCGGGAGTAGCGGTAGAACAGTGCAGGGAGAACGCCGACAAAGCAATAAAAGCCGCAGCAGAGGCACGTAAGATCGCCGAAACAGGAGGAACAGCCGCACAAGATGCCGCCGCCGGCGCAAACAAAGCCGCAGAGGAAGCCGAGAGTGCGGCTATAAAAGCCGAACAGTCCCTGGCCCGGGCAATTCAGGAAGCCGACAAAATAATGCAGGAAAACACCCGAGTGCGCCAACAGGCCAACCGACATGTCAAAACCGCACAGGGATCAATGCGCAATGCGCTCATCACCGAAAACGATTCAGACATAGAAACGGCACAGGCTGAGATCGATAAACTGAGCGCCCTTGCCCTGTCGATAAAAGACAATGACCGTTTATCAGTAATCCGAAAAGCCCTTTTAAAGGAAATAGCGCTATTGCAAACTCGTCTCGATATTGTACGCGATTTTCTCAGGGCGAAGGCAATGACTGACGATCAGGGCAAGATCGATACTTTTACTAAAATTCTTGAACGCGCCGAAAAGACTCAAGGCGAGATAATAATCAAAACCGTGGCAAACGCTCTTGAGAAAACAGAACAAGCCATTAAGCAAGCCGAAGAAGCAATGAAACAAATCAAGCATGCCACACTTGCCACCCGGTTTTACACGATCAAGGCCAGTAATGACTCGATCATGCAAAAATATATCCAGTACGAGGCGCTCCTCTCTGAAATGAAGCTGATCGATCACACACTTTTGAAAGACATCGGGTTCGAAATGCTAGGGCTCAGAAGGGAGATACACGCTGAATATGGCAGAATATACATAGAGGCTAAGAATCGTTGGGAGTTGTTACAAAAGACCTCCATGGACCTTTCGGCTGCACGGTCGGCATATAACACGGTACTAAGGAGCCATATCGCGCTCAATGCGGGTTTAAATCGGCCTGATGAGTTTACCAGCCTGGCATCTGACCTTGACACAGCTCTTCGCGCTTTTAACGACGCTGCCGAATCGGCTGAAAAAAAATCCTCAGAGATCAAAAGAGAGCAGGTTGCCGCTGCCGAAAAAGCCAGTGCCGCCGCGGAGCAGGCATTGGTTACTGTTACATCTGCTCAACTGAAAAGAAAAGACCAGGCAGGGGTCGAAATACTTGCTACTGAGATCGATGTTGCCGTCCGCACGGCAGAAGAACAAGCAAGGATCGCAGAAGGGATCGCCCAGACAACGCCCGAAGCCCAGGCTTCGGCAAAAGCAGCACGCGAAGCAGCCGGAGCTGCCAAGGCAGAAGCCGCTATAAAGCGCGATAAGCTTATTAAAAATGTGCGATCTTCCATCCGGTCCGCAGCTATCGCGACATTCGATGCGGCTTTTGACGGCTTGATGGTCGATGTTCCCCTGCGATCCGACGCCCTGAACCGTCTAGCTCAGGAGATCGACACTATGGCTATATCGCTGACGCGCGCCGATATAGATAGCCGCCTTGCAGAAGCCAAAAGGATCGCGGCCCGTATCGCGGGTGAAAAACGGAACGACGTTATAGCCAGCTTGAGACAGTCCATAGAAAACGCGGCAACATGGCAAGCGGCCCGTCAAATGTTCCTCCAGGTTCAGGCGAAGTTGACCGATGCCGAGGAAGAGGAGATCCATCGGAAACTAAGCGACTGGATCATGACCGAAATACTCAGGGCCGCGCAGGCAGCCTGTAGGGAGGTACTGAGCGCTGGCATCGCGCAAGGGCGTATCACTATCCAAGAGGCGGACACCAGGGTCAACGACTCAGACAACGTTCGCGCTGCGATAGGTTATCGCCTGGCGCATGAAAACGAGATTATTGCCTCTTTCCAAAACGCGGGAAATGAAGGCAGAAAAGTCGGGGAAACAATCCTGGCGGAATGGGCGGCGGCCGACCTTGAGAAAGCTGCCGCTGCCCGACAAGAACATAAGGAGGTAGCGGCGTCGCAGGAACTAACCGTAACCTTCGCAATTGCCGGGGGCCAGGCCGTCACGGTCACGGTTACTGAGGACGAGCTGAAACAAGCCGGCATCGATATCGGGCCTCAAACCGCACCGCTGGTATTCGACCTGCCGATAGGCCAGGGTATCCATGCCGCTGTCAATGCCACCCGCGCGCGCACCGCGGACCAGAGGCGCATCCCCGCCGTTATGAAACTCCTTGAAAGGTCCGTCGGCCGCTCCCAGGAACGCCCCGAGGACCAGTTTATCAGGGCTATTCTGACGGTGGACGAGATCGGCTCGATCCGGGCACAGGATGCCGAAGAAGCGCGCGTGAAGCTCTTCGCGCTCGCATGTCAAAAGGTCAAGGCACGGTCCTCAGGCGTGAGAGACAGGCCGCTAATCGCTCCGTTCGTCATCGCACAGCGTGACGGCCGCACCATTATCATACAGCGCGAGGCCGACAGGACCGCCATGGACATGGTAAGGGATGCCCTGAACGAACCGGACGTCAAGGAACAGAACAAAAAGATCTACGAGATCCTCGGCAGACTCGTCATGCTCTTACGCGAACTCGCGATGAACGGCAACCGTCTCCGCTTCGTTACCGTATCGGGTTCAAGCGGCAATATCCTGAACGACATCGGCATATTCGGCGAAGACGCCCAGGTCATCGACTTTATGAATTTGGGCGGGATGACAGACGGAGAGGTCACCGACGACGTTGCGCTCTCGCGAATGGTCAATGAAATGCTCTTGGACGCCTATGCAGCCGAAATGGATGCCGCTATACAGGAATCCAAAAACCAAGCCGCGCCGTTATGGGACCGTCTGATCGCCTCCGATAACGCCAGGAGAACGGCTACGCTCATACTGAACGATGCCAACGCGAACAACGCGGTGCGTCAACGCGCCATAGCCGCTGCAAGCGTCGTCAAGGCGATATCGCCGGAAATAGCCGGTAAGTTCCTCGACGAGTTACTTAAAGGCCCGGTCAATATTCCCAAGGCCAAGAGTTTGCGGTTGGCGCAGATAATCGATCAGGCCAACATGTCGCGTGTATCGGGATTACTTTCGGCCATCCGCGCGCTGCGGAAAGATCTTGGCGCCGAAAAGGGACCGCAGGCGGCGGCGACGGCTCTCAAGTTATGCCATCGGTGCCGCATGATCTTACAGACTACGATCATGCTGGATCAGTCATTTTCACCGCAGCAACACCTCGATACCGGCCATAAATCGGAGATCATCGACGCATTGGTGACCGCGTTGAAAGCGCTCGATGATGACGCCGCCGCGTCTCACAACACTGAGGCGGTCAAACGCGCTGCCGCAGAACGCGCGGCAGCGCTGGCAGTAGTAGAACTGGCCTTTCCCGAGCGGGCCATCGATCTAAAAAAGCTGGCCCCGCCGCCGCCTGCAGAGGTAAGGGTAGAAGCGCCGAAAAAAACCGGCGAGGAAGCAAAAACTCCGCCACCGCCGCAGCAACCGACGATACTGCGGGGCAGCAAAATCGCGCAACAGGGTGTGCAGGTTGCCGCAGAACGCGTCGAATACTATCTCGGCCTGAACTATGCCCGGTTGTTGAAAGATAGATTGCTGATCACCGACGAACAATTCAGCGCCTTTAAGGCAGAAACAGACCAATGCGTGCAAGCGCTGGACAGCATGCCGGTCTCCGATATATCATCCCCGGCATATAGCGCCCGAAAGAAAAGCTGGTCGACAGGCCTTGGCCGCCTGTATGCTGTCGGCCTTGAGTGTATAAAATCCGCTACCGGACCGGGAAGATTCCTGGAGGGAAGAGTAAGGCTTGCAGAGGAGATCAAACGCCTCGAAACTGCTACCCGCGATCTTATCAAACAATTGAACGACCCGAATATTTCGACAAACCAAAAGGCGCAAGAAATTAAAAAACCCATATTCCAATTGCCGGCCCCGGTAGTTCGATCTTTCGATACCGCGTGCGCGGAATTGGACCTGTCGGTCCGGGCCGCGTCACAAGCGGTATCCGGCCCCGGTCAGGCCGAATTCCAGGGCCTTATCGATGAAGAACAGCGTATAACACGGGGGATTGCGGGGTTAAAAGCGAAAAAAAGCTCTGCTGAAAGTAAAATAAAAGCTATTAACGAAGAGCGGGCGCTTATCGAAAAAAGGGCAAAACTTGAGCGGGAGATGAGCACGCTGAGCGCGGTGGCCGCAGAAATGCAACAATCGTGTGATATCGCCGAATCTATCACAATGTCTCTTCAGCAGATCCTTGCAAATGCTACCGGCGAAAAAGCCAAAAGGAATCTCAGAATACTGATAAAAGCCCTCAGCGAATCCCGAACGAAGTGGGATTTCGCCGTGAATTTGTTTAAAGATGAGAACGGCAAGATTCGTTCTCTGAAAGAAATAAATGACCTCTACCATGATCTTGTATTGCTCACGCATCCGGACAGATACAGCGATGCCCCTGAACAAAAGAATGCTGCCACTAAAGCCTTTAAGCTAGTCGCAGTTGCTTTTGATTATTTCCATGAAAAACATTATGGCTATGATGAAGCCAAAGGACAGTTCACCGGTTATATGACTGTTGTCGAGACCATGGTCTACCGATCTAACGCTGCAAAACGGGAGAGGGACACGGTAGAAAATCAAATGCGCGAAAGAAATCCTCAATTGTTCGATCCGGGTTACCTGAATGTCTTATCCAGGCGCGCGGCGTCATTAAACGAAGAGATCAAGAAAATCGATGAGTCATTAAACAAGGAAAACGCTGAATTAGACAAGGTGCGGCAGCGCATGGCACGAGAGGCCGGGACTGTCGTCGGCAAACAATACCGTCTCTTGCAAGAGATACTGGGAGACGCTGAACATGAATTATCAAAGATATGGCATCAATACAATAGCCAAAATCGCGTCATTACCTTTGTGAAAAGATTCCTTAACCTGAGCGACATGCCGAACATCGAAAGAGCCATCTGGGTTATTAAGGATCTGTTGAGCCTGTTGCTGAAGAACCCTGACAAAATGACCGCAGCTATGATCGAAAATATCATTACATCTATCCAATCACTGATGCTACCCGCGATAGCCAATCCTACTAAGGAAAATGCTTTGATACGGGAGCAACTGGCCTCATTGCAAAACTTCATTACCCGGCTTCAAATATCAAAGGAATCGCTCGAACCGATGTTGCGGGCATTATATGAAGGCAGGCCAACCGCGGCAGGGGCACGGATGTCAACGCCGATCCTCCACGAAGGACTCGTCGGAAAGACTCATGACGAAATGGATGATTCTGTGCGGACTGATGTTTTTGATCAGTTACGTCTGATTTTAGGTCAATCGGTGATGGACCGATTCATACAAAAAAATGCGAACGGCGCATTCTTAACGGATGAAAAAGGGAACAATCTCTATGACCTCAAAGAACTGTTCAAGTATCTTGAAGGGAACGTGCAGGCTAAGCAGAACCTTAAAGCAAAAGGCATCAGATTGGTCAGGCCCCAATTTACTAAGGATATCATAGTTATTGCCCGCGGTATCGCATCCTCACATTGCGGCAGGAAATCAGGCCAGGTATGGATACAAGAGGCTGACTTAAACGCGAAGATAGCCGAGATCATGGGATTGATAAACACCCGGGGGGTAAAGTTAAACGCAGTAGAGATCCGCCAACAGGCATATCATATGGCACTTGAGGCCCTGGTCACCCATGAAACAAGGGAGAGGACCATAGTGCTCGATAAATTACGAGACCGGCTTCATGAGGCGTATCCTGAGATACTTGGGAAAGGAAAAAGAGTCATCACCAATGAGGAGATCGTCAACTGGCTTGAGAACGGTATACCGTCGACTATACTGGGCACGCAAGCCAATGTCAGGTTTATTTCAGAGGCAGACTATGCCGCTCTGGTGCTGGGAGCCCACGAGGCCGCGATGCTGGCAGAGAGCCTGTATGTCGCAAAAGGTTTAGAATACTGTATGACAGCGAATCGGCCACAGGCCCCGCCGATCGCGAATGTCACAGCAGGTGAAGTACAGAAGGTCCGTGACATACTGGATAGTATTCCCGCTTTTAAATCCTATCAGGACATGGTCCAAGCCCTCGGTCCGCTCATTAATTATATACAGCATACAGGCAGCGCCACTGTTGATGATACGTATATCCGCATCCTCATATATTTTTCAAAGGACACGACAGCGTCGCAGCAATTGCGCAAAGTCGCCCAAGTCGCCCTTGCCGAAATAATCGGCCTCAAAGGCATCGATATCAACGCATCTATGACTATGGCTGAAAAATCCCGGCTATTAAGCCTGTATCTTGAAAGCGACCCAAAAGATACCGAAGGGAAAGGCATGATAATGCGTCTGGCGCTCGATGCGCTGATAGAATCCTCACAACTCGCCGGGGGATCAGCTGACTGCCGAAAAAATTTCGCGTGGCTGTCGGAAACAGTAGAAAAAATCGAAGGACTACAGAAAAGGGCCGCAGCAGTTTCAACGGGCGTGAAAGGCCTCGCTGCCACGGTCAGGCTCGTCCACGAGCTTTTGGACAAATTCGCAAAAAAAACGTTTACTTCCGACGATCTTGTCGACCTTAATATGCACGCCGACGAATTACGAAAAATTCAGGCAGGATATGCGCGTAAAACTTCATTGGCCGCATTATTGGCTGGCCTCAATCTTAACGACCCGAGATATACGAACAATAGCGCAGGCGCCAAGGCGCTATTGGATGATCTGATCAATTTGACCGTCGATAAAGACCTGAAAGGGTGGATCAAGGAACTATTTACTGAAGGCATGTCAAAAGCCGCTTTTATCGCTAAGCTAACTGCCGCATGCGATCTGCCAAAAGCGATCAATGACGAACTTGAAAAGATCATAAAGGAATTTTCGGACAAAAAAGCTGAAGCGCCTACGAAACTTGTTCGATATAAAGATCAGATCACGGAAGATGCCGCAACGCTTGCAACGGATCGTCCTGAAGCGACGGACCTTTACACGAAGTACAATCGAAACAATGGGACTGATAGAGCCCCCCTGGCAGCGGCTGCCGGTGAATCACACACAACCGCACATACTACGGGAGAACTAGAACACAACGACGTTAAAAACGGTTCTGCCGACGATTTACTTTTTGACCTTAGCCAGCGCCAACTTCCTGTAGGAGGAAAAAAATTACTCTCAAAGAAAATGAACGCCTTTATTACGGCTCGGGATACGAAGCGAAAGAAGGTGATCGAGGAACTCGACAAAGATCCTGATATTAAGAGACTCATGGCAGGGCTTACGGGAACACTCGAAGAGATAGCGCCTATACTCATCGAACGCATATTTACCGACCCGACTCTGTCCCAAGAAAAAAAATCCGACGAAAAGGCGAAACTGGTGATGGAGGCCATGCACGGACTATTCGCTATCTACGAAGATTATGCGCGTTACTTTAACGAGGACAGTATGTACCCATGGGCCGGGTGGGTCCACGACCTCTTAAAGACATGGGAAAAATATGCGCTTGAAAATACGGCTCTTGAAGAAAGTAATACTTTTATCGAAAACCTTAAACAACACAATAAGGGAGTCTGTGCCGCTCAACAAATCAAGATTAAGAAAGTTCAGACGGGCCTTGAAACCGAAATTAAAGAACTCCTTGAACAACGGGAAGCGGTGATTAAACGTATAACAGAGATACAGCCGATGCTCGAAGAAGGCTACCGGAACCCTGTAACGCGCGAAAAGTTAGGCGCGGCAGAGAGGGCGAAGCTCCAGGCGCAATTAGCCAATCTGGAGGATGAACGCAAAGCTTTAGACAATACCCTGGGAGACCGCAGAGCTCTTCAGGATAAGATATTATATGCCGAGATGGTGATAAACGACGTACTGAAAAATAATCGTGTACTGACGGATGAAGAAGCCGCAGGTATCCAAAAATATCTGAAAGGTATTTTTGCGCGCGGCTGTGTCACGACCTACCTGGATGCGTTGCGGAAAGACGTTCAGAAAAGGCTCGAAAAAATACTCATCAAGGCAAAGGATAAAGAAGGGAATGACCTCGGTTATTATACAGAAGAGAGCATGCGCCTGGCATACGCGGATATCACCGGGTACGAGAAACTGGCGACTGCCGCCTGCGTCGACCTTGGCATTAAATATGCCCTGAACTGGGAAGGAGGACTTCACGGAACACAGCTCCTCGCCGGACTTCTTTCGGCCGACGGTTTTATTATCGACCTTAAAACCGGCGAAGGAAAGACAGAGTTCAGCAGTATTTCGCTCACCATCGCATCCTTGACCGGCCTCAAGGCTTATGCCGAAACATCCAACGTTAACCTGGCAAGAAAAGACCATTTCGTGCGCACTCCTATCTTTGATTTTCTCGGTATGGAATCAAAGCTTTTTGACGCGGACGCGCTGGCCCGTATAGATAACCAGGCCGCCCGCAAAGCAGAATATGATCTGATGTTCAAAGAAGACACGGGAGTGCAGATCGTGACCTTCGATACCGCAAACTTCAATTTCTTCCTTGCCAATGACCTCGTCGCCGAAGGAGATGATCAGGTGCTGAAATCGGGGCAGCGTTTCTTCTTCGTCACAACCGATGAGATCGACGCGGCGATGAGGGAAGCGTCCACGCAGTACAGGATCGCCCTGGCATCAGCGCCGCTTGATCCCAATGGGCCCGAGTATGCGCTCATAAAGCAGTGTGTGCTTTTTGCCTATGACCTTCGTACACAAAATTTCGGCAGTGAGATTGAATACGCGGTCGGAACCGGCCAAGAGGTCACGGACGATGACGCGATCAAAAAAGGAAAATTTTACTCCGTTGACAAGGCTATGGGAACACAGGGAGCCGTGCAAATAACCAACGGAGAGGAGCTTCGAGCCAGGGCCGCAATAATAGCGCGGGAGCGCGGCGTCACCGTTGATCAGGCCTACGAATGGATCACAAAGGCGATCGAGATGATAGAGGCATATGGCCTTAATATCGACTACTCGATAGTCGGCGACGAAATCAAGCTTTATGACGCAGGCGGTCTTTTAGGGAACAGGCGCTTGAGCGACGGCAGGCATACCATACTTGAAATGCTGCTCAAAGAAAAATTCAACAGAACGGAAATCGTCGTAAAAGGCGACAGCCCCAGCAAATCGGAAATAGGCGGAGGCCCTGCGCGAACGCAGAGGTTCGTCGTCATAACCGGGTCAAGCGGAAGCGCTCTTTCGGTCGCCGGCGAATTCGAGGTCGTCCTGAACAACACAAAAGGGGTCGTTAATATACCGCCGCACGCAAGGCGGCTTACCCGTGTCAAACGGCCGGTCATTATCGACGGCACGGCAGAAAAGGCCTCATTATATGAATCGTTTGTAGAACAGGGGCTCGATAAGGACTCAGGGCAATATCTTCCCAGTTTGATTTTCCTTCGTCAGGGCCAGGCTGCACAGGCAAAAAAAATACTGGAAGCAAGATATCCCGGATTAAGGATCCAAGTCATCGAAGGGCATCTTGAAAAACAATACCTCGATAATGCCATACGGCGTTCCGGAGAACTAAATACGGTTACGATATTCGAGGATGCGGGCGCGCGCGGCACCAATTATCAGGCGTTCTTTAAAAACATCGGCGCGCTCGATGCCGCAGGCATTGCCAAACAGTTCATGCCTCTTTTAAACCTTTTACCGCGCGCCCCTGAGATTGACGCGATCAAAGCCCTGGTAAAACAATATTCCGAGTCAACGGACGATCAAGAAAAAGCAGGTCTCGAAAGACAAATAGCTCAACATTTTTCCGACCTTGCTAGCAAGGTCCTGGACCAAAAGGACAAGGACACTCTTCTGGAAGTGCATGCCCAGGTGCTGACCTTACTAAAACAAACCTTGCCGAATACGATCAACCGCTTGAGAGCGGTTAACGGAGACGAGGCTGAAGGCCGCGCCAATATAGTGAGAGAGATCGAAGGCCAGATCGACGCAATAATGTACCTCATGTCCCCGGAAGCTAAAGAGTTAGAGAAAATCATGAAAGACGCGGATGATAATAAAAACCGTGACGGCGTCAGCGATCCGACGGGGTCGGAAAATCCTAAAAGAAACGATATCGAAAAGCGTTTTAGAGAGTTCTTTCAAAGGCTCGAAACCAAGCTCAAATTATCAGGAGACAAAAAGACTGCGTTCCTGGGGTTTAAGCAGAACGTGCATACGCGCTATATCACCGGCTTCCGCCTTTTGAGCCAGCTGAGCAATAAATCCCTTGGCGATCTCATACAAGGTGTCGGCCGCGTAGGCAGACAGGCCGACCCTTCTGAGGTGACCCTTTTCTTCGATATCAGCAAAGGGAGCGGTGATTATAATATAATCGTACGAGGATATCAGGAGCGGCGGACCCGTTTGGCCGACATATTAAAAAAAGGCCTGACAGCGCTCCACGACCCTCTTGCCGAAGCGATTGCCGACATGAATGAATACCGCGCGCTTACCCTCAAACTTCATACCGAAGGCAATCTTAGTGCGCCCGATGCAGGCCGCCGAGACGAACTTAGACGAAAGATCTTTAAACATGCCTTTGACGCTCTCGAAGAACATGACCAAAGAGGGCAGGAGTACCGGAAAGACGGTTCTGTCATGGATAACGCCGTATTGAAAACCTTTGAAACCGTCGTAGTGCCTTTCAGGGTGAGCCTTCTCGAAAACAAGGAAACAGGGCTCACGGCAACTGACCTCGCGATCCAGTGGATAGACGATGTAACCACGCAGTTTGAAACCGCGGATGAGGCGCGTCAGCGAAGGCTGCGTGCTTTTTTTGTAATGGCCTTCGGCAACGCAGCAAAAGACGGCACGCGGGAACTTATGGCTGACTTTGAAATAACGTTATCGAACGGCGACAAACTATCGATCAAGAAACTGAATAAAAACAACGTATGGATCGTTGCCGAGGTCTTGAAGGCGATTATCAAGAAC
>JAQURW010000133.1 GCA_028715425.1 Candidatus Omnitrophota bacterium | reverse complement strand
AAAGCCTGCGCGCTGCCGGCATAATCCTTCTTTTTATAAAGGGCCATGCCTTTTTCGTAGAGGACCTTTACTTTAGCGCGGTAACCGGATGACTCTTGTGCTTCGGGTTTATCCAGAGGATATGCGGCGCCTGCCGCCGGCGCGAGAAAAAGCGCCAGCGCAATACTGATGCCCGCTGCCTGTTTAGTAAACACTGTCGCCATGCTCCATTTTTTCTTTTTTCTTCCGATAACGCCGCATATAGTCTCTCATATAGTCGCGGTGGCGGTTTCGGTGTTCTTCACGATAAAGTTTTAGATATTCCTGATGTTTCTTGCGCCATTCCAGCGAACGCTGCCGGCAGGTCTCTTTCCAGGATTTATCCTGGGCCTCCTTATATTTGAAATAGTTCGGGTTTTTCTGGCGCCATTTTTTCATATTGTCCAGCTGCCGGCGGTACTGGCATTCGATATTGGAGCAGACCTCTTGATTGGGACGGTATTTATTAGCCATAAAAATCGTGCCACAGATCGCGCACTTTCGTTCAATGCTCATATTAGGCTCCTATAAATAATTCTCGTATCACCAAAGCGGCAGCTCCCAAGCTAACCGCATCTTCATCGTCTATCGTGCTATAGATGGCCTTGACCGTTGCGGCGCGCTCGGCGAGCGCAAGCCGTTCGATGCTCCGGCGTATCGGCTCGATAAAATACGATCCCGCCGCCTGGATATTTCCTCCGATGATAAGGAGGCGCGGATTGAACACATTGACAAGATATGCCAGACGAACGCCGAGGTTAAGACCGGTAAATTCCGCCGCCCCGATCGCATAAGGGTCTTTTTTTCTCAGTGCAGCATAGATCTCTTTCTCGCTCTGGATCCCGCGGGCATGCGCCACCAGGCTCATGCTGTTATCCCAGGGGCGGAGATAACAAGCGTCTCCGCTGTTACACCCGACGGCAAATTCAAAATTCTCAAGAAATACGCAATCCCCCCTATCCCCGTAGGAGTACAACACCCCTTCTCCGGCATAGGTGTCGATCAGCATGACTTCCCCGTATGCCGCGGCAAGAGAGCCCGCACACGTATAGGTCCTGATCTGGAATTCGTTCTCAAGCTCGTATTCTATGGCATTTACGTTGTCCGGCACCGTATCAAAACTTATCCCGATCCCCTGGAGCATGCCGGAGGGGATATTTCCTTTAAGGGCCGCAACGATCTTCCGCAGGGAGCCAAGGACATCGCGGCCGGTAAAGGTATCTTTAACGCGGAATATTTTTTTTATCCCGACATCGACCACGGTTCCCCGCACCGATTGGGCAGATCCCTCAACATGAACACCGATCACACATACCGCGTCTTTTTTAAGTTCGAGAAGGATAGGCGGACGGCCGCCGCTGGATGTGCCGATCTCCCGCTCAACGACCAGATTGTGCTTAATAAAACTATTGGTATAATTCGATATCGAAACCGGGTTGATCCGCGTTATAGCGGTCAGATCAGCCCTCGAAACTTCTTTCTTATCTCTTAATATTTTATGGATCCTCAGATTTTTATTTTCTTTTTCGGTAAGAGAACGGGTAGTTAATGTAGCCAAAAAACATATCCTCCTCTTGATAAGGCAGTGTTAGGAACTTACTTTTTAAACTATACCTGATAAAGAATAAAAAGTCAAATTTTGCGCCTAATGAAATACCAAATCTTCTTGCATTATTCGGAGAATATCTTTATTATAGGTATAAAGGACGGTTTATGCCTGAAAAAAGCGCGGTATTTTTTATAGCAACACACCGGAACGATCCGCCGGACGACGTAAAGAGAAAGCTTTCCCGCCTGCTTCAAGCCGGCAATATCCTCGGCATGATCGAACCGGGACATGCGTGCGTAATAAAAATGCACTTCGGTGAAAAGGGCAATACCGGTTATGTTAAGCCGGCGTACATCCGGACAGTCACAGATGCCGTTATCCAAAAAGGAGGCATCCCTGTCTTAAGCGATACCAACACACTTTACCGCGGCATGCGCTCAAACTCCGACGATCATCTCGCTATCGCCCAAGAGCACGGGTTTACCGAAGAGGCGACCGGCGCCCCCGTAAAAATACTCGACGACAGTAAAGAGAACATCCGGGATATCCCCTTGAACGGCCGTTATATCAAAACCGCCAAGATCATAAAATCGTTTTTAGAAGCCGACGTCCTTATAGACATTTCTCATTTCAAGGGGCATCTTATGACCGGTTTCGGAGGGGCGCTTAAAAATATCGGCATGGGATGCGCAAGCCGCGAAGGGAAACTGGCGCAGCATATCGATATAGCGCCGGTCATTATCGAGCGTAAATGCATCGCCTGCGGCGCATGCGCCGCGGCCTGTCCTTCCGACGCCATTGCTATCGTTACGAAAGCCGCTATCATCAAAAAGGCCTCCATCGACGGCTCCCGCTGCATCGGCTGCGCGAGCTGCATCGCGGCCTGCCCGCAAAAGGCCATCGATATCCCCTGGGAAGCCGGCGGGGATGTTATACAGGAAAAAATGGCCGAATACGCAAAGGCTGTCCTTGACTCTAAAAAAGGCCGGGCGGCTTTTATCAATTTTGCCGTCAAGATAACAAAGGAATGCGACTGCCTGGCCAAAGACGATTCCCGCATCGTTCCCGACATAGGGATACTTGCCTCGACCGACCCGGTCAGCATCGACAAGGCTTGTCTGGACCTCACCGTCAGGCAGGCCGGCAGGGATATCTTTAAACATGCCCACCCCCGCCGTAACGGGATGAAACAGCTTATCCATGCCGAAGAAATAGGCCTGGGAAGCCTCTCTTATGATCTCATAACATTATGATAAAGATACTATAAAAGTCTTCTAAACTTGTCATTCTGAGCGACACCGCGCGAAGCGAAGGCCTCCTCAGGATAACAGCGTTAGGGTTTTTTTTCGATAACTGCGCGATTCGAAAAGGCAAAGTGCTTTTCTCTGAAAAGTTTCAGGCAGGCGTCGGCAACACGGGCGTCGTAGAGTGTCCCCTTGTTCATCTCGATCTCAGTCATGGCTGCGTCATTACCCAGGGCTTCACGATAGGGCCGTGTCGACGAAATAGCCTCGACCACGTCGGCTACGGCAATGATCCTCGCCTGGAGCAGGATCCGGGCTCCCGGGAGACGGCGCGGGTATCCGGTACCGTTCATGCGTTCATGGTGCTGGAGCACGGCCTCGGCGAGGGGCCAGGGAAATTTGATCGGTTTTAAAATATCATACCCGACCTGCGGATGGGTACGGATAATGCCCATTTCTTCGTCGGTCAATTTGCCTTTTTTTATCAAGATCTCCGTCGGCACCGCGATCTTGCCGATATCATGGCTGACCGCGGCGAGATATACCTCACGGACCTGTTCGCCCGTCAGGCCGATGTCTTCGGCTATGGCGCAGGATAATTCGGCGACACGCTGCTGATGGCCGGCGGTATAAGGGTCTCTGCTTACGATAGCGGTCGCGATCGCGTTGATACTTCCTTCGAACGTTACCTGTAATTCCCGGTAACTTTCCTTAAGCTTTCTTTCGGCGGCAGTCCTTTGGGCGAGTTCTATTTCCAGAAGCCTGTTTGTTTCCGCCAATTCCTTGGTGCGTTTTACCAGTTCGTTCGTCATAACGTCGAATGAGTGGGAAAAGGTTGTCAGCTCATCGATCGTTTCGTCTTCAGCGTACGTCGGTAGCTTGAATTCCCTGTTTATCTCGGTAACCTTTTCTCTCAATCTGGCGATCGGCCCGGTAATGCTGCGGGCGAGGACGATATACAGGAGCGCTATCGACAGTATCAGGATAAGGATAAGCACCGCCACGTTCTGGATGATCATAGCTATAACGGTGTCATCGACCGCGCTCTTAGGAAGGCCTATATGGATGGTCCCTATGACGTTGAACTTATAGACAACGGGAATGACCATTTCGTAATATTTGCCGCTTGAAACGATCACGCTTTTAACGTCCCTGTTAAACACAAGGTTCCCGTATACCGCGGGGTCGAGCTTTTTATTTACCGTTATCCCGTCAGAGTGATACAGGATCTCATGATTTCTATCGGCAATATAGGCGTAACTGAACTTATGTTTCAGGCGGGCGTTTAAAAGCGTCGTCATATCGGAAAAACTTTCAAGCGGGAAATACTCCAGGCCCTGATAGATCCCCTCCCTCAGGTCCTGCGCATCGGCCCTGGCACGGTCCATAAGGGCCTCGATATACATGCTCCTGAACCGGATGATGTTGATACCCGACGTGACCAGAACGGTGATAACAAGGACCGATATGGTGATGGTGTAAAGCTTAAAACTGATGCCGAATTTTTTCATTGTGTCTTCTGCTCCCGCGTTAACCTATTTTTATATAAATATTCGAGGATGTCAACTTCCTTTCCATCAATGACCGCGATATTGCGCCCCTTTGTCCCGGCCGTTTCGGGCGGGGTTTCCGTTTTAACCGGAAACGGCTGCTCCTGTGGCGCCGAGCCCTCCGGGGTTGTTTCTTCGGTGTTGACCTTTTCGGCGATAACCTTGCTTAAATGATGCTCCACGACCTGCCCCTTAAACCATGACATGACATTTTCCGGTGTCTTCGTAAGCTCGCCGGGCTCTTCATACGCGTTGGTCGTCCGGGCATATCCCTCACGGATATTGTACCGTTCTTTTTTCACGCTTCCGTCCTTGTTGATACCGCAGACAAATGCCTCGCCGTCGACAACGACGACGGTCGACGAAACGCCTTCGCTCGAAACGGCCCATTTACTCGACGTCGATTCCGCCACGACCGAGGGCGTCAGCGCACGGAAGGTCTCGCCGTGCTCGACGTTCTCCAGTATCGCGAGCACCTTCCCCTGGAGAAGCTGTATCTTAAAATACCCGTCCATTTTCATGATGATAATACTGTTCTCTGACACCGTCATGGCGTTATCGCCTTTTTCGTCGAACGAAAGCGTGACCGAAGAGCCCGCGCCGGTCTTGATCCAGTCAGCCGGATGGATCTCCATGCCTTTCCGGCAGGCGATGCCGATGTTGCTGCCGACGGGTATGACCTTGGCGTCGCCGGTAACGCTAAACACCTGTGCAGTCTTGGCCTCCGGACAGGCGGATGAGCAGGCAAAAAAAACGCATCCTAAGAGTACCAAAATCATCTTATACATGATGTATATTGAGTATACCTGATATCGAGGCGTGAGTCAAAAACAAGAACTCCCCCATTCCCCCTCTTTATTAAAGAGGGGGAGGGTGGGGGAGTTGGACACAAACTGTAAATTACGCCGACCGCAAGAACTTGACGAGCCGGCTGAACCTGTCGCCGATCTCGCCGGTTTTATATCGTTCGATTTTCGGAATGATCGTGAAGATAAGATACGCTATTTTAGATGGGTCATCGGCGATACTGTCGATACCTAATGCCTTGATATCGACGTGATTTTCAGCAAGGCTTTTCAAAAGCGTTCCGGTGTCGATTTTTAAAAGCTCTCTGGCAAGCGACAAGGCAACGACTTCTGCCAGCGGATAATAAAAATTCGTGCCGTTCCCCGTTTCATTGATGACGACCGGCCTGACCGCTTCGCCGAGCGCCTTGAGGGATCCGGCGGTGCCGCTTGTTTTGGTAAACGCGAAAATGAAAGTATCCTGCCCGTTCCCCATATCATCGCCCAGCTTTTGCTTAAAGTCACGGGTGTCCTTGTACGACCTGACAATGATGCGCTCCATCTGACGCTTCATGTATTCGCGCCTCTCTTCGGTCTTTTCGTTCCGTATCATGTCCTCTTTCCATTCCCTGAGCGTTTTCATGAACTCCGTCATTTTGAAATCGGCTCCCCCGAGCCCTTCTTCGAGAGCGATGACCAGCTTCTTGCCGGACATAACGACATATGACTCAAGAACGACCTTCAGGGTATCGGCTAATCTTTCTTCGTCGGCGATGTTGCCTACGACGGCGTGAACAACACCTTGCATGTCCTTTATACCATCATCACCTACGGCGGTATTTTCCCCGGCCGCAGTCACGTTCAGTGCCGGCGGTTTAGCGGCAGGCGCGGCGGCGATCGTGTCGCGGGTGGCGAGCTGGCGTTTAGCTGTCTTGGGCATATCGGTAGCGGATAACGCAGCGGCCGGTTCCCGGGCTTCTGTTTGGGCCGCTGTTTCGGCGGCAATGCGCACATACACCGAGTCATTTATCTTCGAGAACTTTCCCGCAAACAAGCCCCTTATCATGTCGCTCATCCGCTCGTTATAGCCGGCGACAACCTGCGGCACAAAGAGCCCTCCGTCTTTGAGGGACGCCCACACGTTCTCGACGCTTGCGCTGATATCGTCATCCTTCTTTATAGCGTGATAAAGGACCCGGGTAGCGATGACTATGTCCATGCCCTGTTCGATCGATTCTCTTTTGGTCATATCGCCCTGCCGCATCGCCACCATCGGCAGGAGGCCCTTCTTAAGAGAGAGTATCCTGACCTGCTTTCCTGTGTATCCGGTCGAATTAACGCTCTCGACATCGAAATATTTATCCGCGGCCGCTCTAAGCTCTTTGGGCAGCCGTTCTTCAGAGAACCAGCTCACTTCCTCCGGCTTAGGGATAAGAAAATCCTTTCCTATGATATTAAATTTTAATTCCGGATCCGGGAATAATTCTTTCAGCATGATCGCCCACGAGTACGCCTCTTCCCCGTTAGCCGCGGCCTGGATAAGGACGTTAAACTCCTTTTGTCCGGCGCTTCTCTTCTCTTCGATATACTTTACAATCTGGTCCTTAGCGTGCTTAAAGTAACCGAACCACACGCCGCCGGTCATAAAGACGCCGAACTCATGCTCGAACCATCGGGCCTGGTCAGGGGCATCGCTTACCTCCTCTTCAAG
>JAQURW010000132.1 GCA_028715425.1 Candidatus Omnitrophota bacterium | reverse complement strand
CAAGAACTTCCGGCCCCAATTTTTCCAGTATCCATGGCGCAATATCGGATTTTGGGGAGGTTGTCCCGGTTCGGTACTCGCCCTGCCGCCCGCCGCAGAAAAGGCAGCTGATATTGCATTTTTGTGTTATGGGAAGCTGGAGGATCTTCGGATAGTATCTGACGACAGGTGTGTGCGCCCACGAGTCAGGCATCTCATAATCGTGCCCGATTACCCTACGATCGAATGTCTGCAAAACTCCGGACCTTTCTTTATCCCGCTTCTTTCTCTTTTTTCGGTATGATCCATTTAATTATACATGCTATGTAATAAATTGCAAGGGATCCGCCGTGGACCGGCACGCTTATGCGTTGCGGAGGGTCAGCTGAGCACGTTCGTTATATTCCTCGATCAGCTTTAAGGGCAGCTTGTAGATCGGCGGCAGTTCCATATTTACACGCTGTATCGCGGCTACGATACCCGAAACATCCTGCGGTAAGCCGAGTGATTTGCCGGTAAAAATGCGGTATTGGCGTTCAATGAACCGGACAATGTGGCCGTACTTGATATCAAACGCCCGCGGTGTCAGGGCCTGATCGCCGGCCGCCCCTGCCGGTATGTTCGACGCCGCAAACGCGATGTTCAGCATGATCGAAAGGCGCAAAAGGTAGTGCGCGGGATCAACCCCCTTGTCGATATCCACGTGGCCTTCACCGGTAAAATTTTCACCCGCGCAATATACAGCGATCAATGATTCTTTGCCTCCTGCCCCTGAATTGAACGGTCTTAGTTTGACTTCGACGGGAGATCCTGTCCTTTCGGCATGTCTTTCCAGCAAACGGCAATACTCTTCGATGAGCGACCCCTGGGAATGCGACAGCCGGGCCGTGTCGTATTTGATCGTATAGGTTCTCTTTTCCCGCATATCCCTGCGCAGGACGTCATCAAGCATTTCCTCGGTATGCTCCTTATAAAAACTTTCCTTCCGTGTCAGAAGCGTAAAACGCGCGCTCTGTTCATTTATCTTTGCCCACATGGCCTTTCCGTAAGTGCCGGTAATGCCGTTGTATATCGCGCTGAAATCGGCAGACCGGGCTGTATCCCAGATAACGACATCCGCGAATTCTGCCAGCGTGCCCTGATATGCCATTAAAACGGTCCTGTACGAATTCGTTATAAATGCCGCCTGCGGATTATGGCTTAAAAGTGTTACGGCTTTCCGGGCGATCGTTCCGGCGTTTGCGCATGCGGTCCGTAAGCCCTCCAGATCCATTCCCTTTTTGCCCGCAGGATATGTACCGTTCAAAGACATTACCCCTGATGCTATGACCAGGTCAAATCCTTCGTCGCTTTCAAAGTCAGTGATCTCAGTGCTTTTGAGAACAACGTTAGCATTCGCTACCCGCCTGGCGACAATACCTGCCGACGGCCGGATATTCCTGTCGACCCCGGACAGAGAACAGCCGGCTTCTTTTGCCAGGGGTTGAAGCGCTGCCAGGAGATCACAGCGGCCGCATCCGAGCTCAAGTATACGTTTGATATCATTTCTTTTGAAGGCGTCGATCAGAATGGCATCGGGGTCTTCGGCAAGCCTGTCGGCCTTTACATTAAGGTCGAACAATATCCCTGCCACGATCTCGGCGTATGCATCCGCGCACTCGAATACTATCCCCTCGGCTTCGCGCTTGGCAATAAATTTTTTTCCGGCAACGAGATATCCCTCTCTCCCGGCGCTCCATATCTTCTGCCGCACATCAGGGACACGGTAGAGTGTTATGCCGTATTCCGGAGCGTCAACGGCTCTTTTAATAATACCCCTTCTGGTTTCTGTATCAAAGAAAGGGCTGTCCTGCTTGAAAATATCTGAATGGTCACGGACCATGGCGGAGAATGCAGATACAAACGCCTTTTCTTCCGGAGGTATCTCATAACGATATACATACCCGTGCCCTTCGCCCAGGTCACCGTTCAATAAGATATACCACGCAAACCCTTTACCGACTATCTCCCCGACTGCCTCGTCCGGCAAGCGTTGACCGTCAGGGCCAGGAAACGTCCCCCTCACAAGCGCAGCGATCTGCTCATAATGAGCTCTGTCGTCGCGGGCCATGGCCGTCATAAGTATCGATGTTTCTTTGCGCAGTATAAAATTGAGCAGGTCCAGGAAATGCGCACCCGGCCGCGCGAGGTATTCGCCGGTGGACAACATGATATACGGCGATCCGTTGTATTCCAGGAGCCGCGTATCCTCATCGGTCATCGCATAGTGTATGGTCGCCTTTTCCATAATAGCCTGGAGGACAATTCTTTTCACCAGCGGATTCTGTGAAGCGGGCAGGACGCTCAATCCGTAGCATACCTCAAACGCCAGATATGACACAAGTGTCGCCATAGCGGCGACTTTTGAAACCCGTTTATAAAAAGTGGGCATAGTTCAACCTTTATAAATTACGCATAAATTTGTTCTTACACTATATGATCATGTAACCGGGTTATAGTATGCCATGGAAGGAAAAAACAAATGTCACAGACGGGTAAAACATATGTATCATTAGTGTATTAGACCGCTTCCAGGATAGCCGCTTCACGTTCCATAAAATCGGCGATCTCCTCATAGTCGATCATCTTGATGCGGAAACTGACGGCGCCGTTCAGCAGTTTATCGATAAGTGTTTTCGGGTCATTATCCGTCATCGCGTCTTGCAAGTCCCTGGCATTTTCTGCCGAACTCAAAAGGAGATCGGCGATGTCTCTTGAAAGCGCGCGCGCGCGGGTATCGCGCTTATCAGGGATCCTGTGCCATTCGGCCAATCCCAGGCCTATCACCGATAACCGTACCGTCGAATATCTGCTCGTATCGGATTCCGGTTGAAAAGTGCCCTGCACGACACCGGCGATCTTTGCCGGATCGATGTTTTCGTCGCGTAAAACGGTTTTCATAAGCTCATAGGCCGTTCCCTGACCCGTAAAGGCTATTACACGCGTAAGGTCATTATCAAAACCTGCAAGCCTCTTTATGGCGGCGATCCTTTCCCGTAATTCTTCCGCGCCCACATCCGCCCTGTAATAAAGCACCTGCGTGTTGACCCCGTAGCTTTTCAACAATGTCTTTTCTACATTCCGCTCCATGTTCGTATACTTCGCCTTTTCCATGCGCATCTGCCGTTCGGTAAGAGGCTGCAGAATGACCGTCTGATGAGCCCCTGGTTTTGCCTTTTCAAGGATCGACCTGCAGAGTGCCGCGTCCTTTTGTATGTCGCCGTCGGCCGCCTTTACCCGGCGCGGCGCGCCCAAAACTTGATAGTGAAAAACTTCATGCCCGGGGGCCGGTTTGTTGCCGAATAGTATTTGCGCGCCGTCAAGAAGCGGCCCCAGATAATCATCCTGTTCCAGCATGTCCAGATATCCCATAAAGACATCGAACTGATCCCTGCCGGCGCGGATGACGATCCTCTTTATTATTTCGTTTTGCTTCGGATTTTTAAAGACCTCTATCCATCCCTCCACTCCGTCCCCTGGGTTAATGCCGTCCTCTTCGCGTAATTTCTTATGTTGCGCTCCCGGAGAGAACGACAGGTTGATCCCCTTGGGCGACAAAAGGCATACCCCTACCATTTCTGATATCCCGATATACCCTTTTTTGTCTCTTGCCGTGGTGATAATGCGGCTCAGCGTATCCGCGTATTGTTGCTGCCGGCGGATTTTAGCCGCCTGATTTTCCGCGCGGTCGTTGAACATGCGTTTTTTCACTTCTCCGGCCGGTTGGCAGCGGTACGTCATCGTTTCATTCCCTTTCACGATCATTGCATTGTCCACAAGAGAGCCGATGTCGCTCCGGTCCAGTGCTTCGGCGACAAACCGCGTTCCCAGATCCGGTAAGTGTATTACATTATTATCGTCCAGTTTTATTGTAACGCCCACGCTTCCGTCCCCCCGTGATTCGAGAATGATAAAACCGGTTTCTGCCGATGTTCCCGGAGGAAGCCATTTAAACATCTCCTTATGCGGGGTAGTCTCATCTATGGTGATGATCGCCGCGTGTTCGTTCATTACCAGCCTTCCCTGGACCGCAGTTCCTGCGGGTTGCGTTCGTAATCCGGCAACCTTCGAAGACAACGTATCAAGGCTCGATGTGCCCAGATCGCGCCGTGATGAAAACCTGAAAGCGGCAGCCCCGGCCTCGCGGGGGCTTACATACCGGTACGTGGTCCGGAATTGACCTTGTTTGATCGTCGCGCCGTCGCATAGAGGGCCAAGAGGGCTGGATTGGAGGCCGTTCTTCAATGACCTTATGATCCCGGGTTCTTTCGCTCTTGCCTTTGTAGGCTTTTTCGATGTTTCGAACAGGCCAAAGGAGATGTCCATCTCACCGTTCCCTTTCGACTCAATAAGGATATTTCCGAGGGTCGGCAATGGCTCGCCATACATCCCGGGGGCGTTTAGTTTACTATGATCGATCTTCGCGTCAAAAGTTACTTCTATCCCATACGCGCTCACTGCGCACCGTATCGTACATTTCTGAGGCGATTGGCGCATCTTCTCTATCCTTTCTTTGATCTCGTTCACCCCCGAAGCGCCTCGCCTTCCGTATATTCTGAACTGAAATAAACGCGGCCTGTAATGCGCAACCGCGCGCGCGGCTTTGGGGCCACGTATAATGGCTCCGTCGAGCAGGTCGCCAAGGTACGGATTATCCCTTACTCTATCCAGAAGCAGGTCTATGCCGTGAGGCATCGATGCCGTAAAAATATTCATGGACACACCGGGCTCATTTCCTTTGCTCCCCTTAATAACGATCTCTCCCCGGATAACATTGTTATCTCCATCAAGTTCCTGGGGAGGAAATGCTCCGGCCTGTAAAACGCAGAAATGATCCTTTGTCATTACGAAACCTATCCGCAATTCCCGGTCATACTTCGTAACCTCTTGAATGGCATCGACGATTATTTTACGGGACGCTAATGCCATATCCCTTGCCGTGTCAGCCGTCGTATGCGGTCCGGCCAGGAATCGCGCATACTCATCCGGCACCCGGGACACCGCCAGCTCTTCGACGGCTGTTTTCGACCCCCGGGGATACATCGTATCGATCGTTGCCACCAGCTCAAGCATCGAACCACCCGCCAATAACTGTTCATAGGTATTTTTATCAATACCGCTGGTACGCGTTTTCACGGCCCCCTCATAAATAGCCCCCGTTGTCCCGTCAAAGCTCAATATATCTCCTTCATAAAAGTCATGTGCCGTCCTTATATCGGCTTGCCACTGAAGCATTGGTTGCCCTGTGGCCATGCTCCTCCTGAAAGACAGCTCTTTTGCGCCGACGACACAGGGAATATTGTGACGCCGGGTATTAATAGCCACATGTGAATTCGGGTCGCCGGTCAATGATATCACGCCGTCGGTGTTTCTGTAGTCATCCATCTGCCGCACATCCGCGTCAGTGGTAATATAGATCACCTTATCGCCGGGATACTGTTGTCTCAGTCTGTCCACTGCAGCCCTGCTGAACGCGATCCTGCCCGATACCGCGCCTTCGGAGGTTCCTAACCCCTGGGTAAGAAGAAAGCGCGTGCTGACGTCCGAATCATCAAAACTGGTAACAGAGAGCCCCCGCACCTGGCGTATGGCACGATCAAATGCTTCTTCCTGCGGCAACGCTATTCCCGGGTCACGGGACAGCGCATCCAGCACCCGCACGCCCACGTGCGGCAACAACTCTACATCCCGCGTCTGCAAAAGAAAAAGTTGGCCATGGTCAACGGTAAATTCAATGTCTTGAGGATACTTGTATTTCGCCTCCAGCGTCCCCGCGACAACGATCAACTCTTCCAGAATGGGCACCAGCGCGGCCGGAATTTTCGCCGGCGCGCCGGCCTTTGCTGCCGCGAGCTCAGCGCGGACATCATCGACATATACCGTATCCTGTCCGCCGACGACCTCTTCCCCTGTCGCGTTAAGTTTAAAACTCACGCTAATTTTATCTTCTTCACTGGTGGCATTTCTCCCGTAAAAAACGCCTGCGAGGGAGATCTCTGAGTGGTCATACGCCCCTCTTCCGCGGTACGTCTCGTCATCCGTGCCATACACCATTTTCTGGATAATAACGGCGGTCCCGAGATTATCCGGTATTGCGTCCCTCTTGCCGTATCGCGAGGCGCGCTCATCCCGCGCCGCGTCGCTGTCCCATGACAAGAGGACCTTTTCGACCGCGGCAAAAAGCCCGCTCTCCCCGTCATAACCGCGCACCTTGGTTATCGTTTTCATAAGCCCGGGCATGGACCTGACCGAGCCGCTCCGCACCGAAACGTCAAATTTTTCGTCAGGAAACGCCTGTCCGCAAAGCCGCGCCATAGCCTCCCGTATCTCTTTTTTTATTTCCCCGGGCAGGGTCCGGCCGTCAACCGCCTGTATCATCGCTTCCCGTTCTGTCCTGCTAAAGGCAGCAAGATGGCGTGCCCATTGCCGGTATGTGTTCAACGTGAGGATAAATCCGTCCGGAATCCGGCCCTTAAGTTCAGGTATTTTTTTCATGTCAACGAGCCCGGTGCCTTTGCCGCCTAACACGGCGATATTTTCTCTGCCTGCCAACGGCGTATCGAGCGGCACAACCGTATCGCTTATGATCTTCACTTCTTTTAAGGGTTCCAGCTGTCTGTTACGATAATTGCGGGAAACAACCTCTACCCCTTCGGCCTTGATCCCGTTCGCGCGCGCTTCGGCCAGGGATTCCGTTGCGTAACGTTGAAGCCGTTCATACAATGCCGGGTTCGCAGCCGCAAAGATACTGTGCTCTTCCTGGTCCGAGAACTGGGTCACCACAACGTAACTCCTGGAGCCTTCTGCCACGCCATGGAGGATATCGTAGATATTCTCAAAAACATT
>JAQURW010000004.1 GCA_028715425.1 Candidatus Omnitrophota bacterium | reverse complement strand
GAGATAGAAAAAATGGTCCAGGAATTGCGGCAGATCGTCCCGAAGGATATCAAGATCATCGTTACCAGTAACCGCGCGACCTTTATTAAAACCGCGATCAATAACCTTAAGAAATCCCTTTTTCACGGGATACTCCTGGTCATACTGGTGCTTTATTTTTTTATGGGCCATCTTCCGCAGACGCGATGGGCCATCCTTGTGTATCTGGGGGTTGTATTGGCCGCGACGATCGCGCCGAGTTTTCTGATAACTATTTTTTTTGTCGCGCTGTTGATCTATATTTCATCCAGGGAAGAACTGCGCCCTATTCTCATGGTCACGATCGCCATACCGATCTCTCTTATAATCACCTTCGGCATTATGGAGCTCTGTAACGTTTCGTCAAAGGGCGGCGCGAAATTCACGATCAATTTTATTACGATGTTCGGTATGGCGCTCGGCGTCGGTATGCTGGTCGACAGCGCTATCGTCGTCTTCGAAAATATCCTTAAAAAATCGGAACAGGGCATCGAAAAACTGGCGGCGGCGCTCCAGGGGGCCGTCGAGATGAACACGGTCATCATAGGAGGAACGATCACGCACGTTATCGTTTTTCTGCCGATGGTGTTCGTTAAAAGCGAGATGAGCATGCTCTATAGCGGTGTTGCCTGGACCGTCACTTTCTCGCTTGTTATTTCGACCTTTGTATCGCTGGCGATCGTGCCGCTCATGGCATCGCGGATGCGTATAACGCCCGGGAACAGCGAATTTTTCCTGAGGCCCGTCTACCGCCTGCAGACGAAAGCGATATTCTGGGTCATGAGGCACGGTGCGCTGGTCCTGTCCTGCGTTGTGCTGCTCTTCTGCCTGGCGCTGTATGAATACACGAAACTCGGCAAGGAGTTCATGGGAACGACCGAACAAAATAAATTCACGGTATTTATCGAGCTTCCTACCGGAGCAAAACTCGATGCGAGCAATAGGACCGTCAATAAGGTCGAGGAGATCCTGAAAGAAGTCCCTGAGGTAAAATCTTTTTCGGCGCGCGTCGAGGCGTGGTCGAGCAAGGTCTATGTCGAACTGGTAGGTATCGACCAGCGCAAACGCAGCGTTCAGGAAGTCATCGACAGCCTCCGCCCTAAAACGGACCGCATCAAGCCGGCCTTTATCTATTACGAGGAAGAGCGGGAGGTCGGCACCAAGGAGATCATTATCGACCTTTTCGGCTACGATTATGAGGCCATGCGCGAACTGGCGATATCCATGGCAACAAGGATGAACAACATCAAGGGCTTTACCGATACCAAGATACGCATGCGTGAAGGCCGGCCCGAACTCGGGCTCAAGATCGATAAACAAAAGGCGGGCCTGTTCGATATGACGACGCGGAGTGTCGGCGATTCGGTCCATGCCCAGATGCGGGGGCTCAGGGCGACGACATACCATAGCGATGCCAGCGAGGTCGAGGTCATAGCCAGGCTCGACGAGCAATACCGTAAGACCTTTAAAGACGTTCATAACCTTGTTTTCCTGCAGGACGACGGCTCGCGTGTTACCCTGGACCAGGTCGCGGATTTCAAGTTCGGCCTCGGCCCGAGCGAGATCTGGCGCAAGAACCGTTCGCGCATGATCCAGGTCAGCGCGAATATCGGCAGCCTTTCTTTAAGCAAGGCCGTCGAGCTGGTGCGGCAGGGGGTCTCGGACATCAAATTTCCCGAGAACTATTATTATCGGTTCGGCGGCGATTACGATTCGCTCCTTAAAAACCAGCGGGAATTTTTCTTTTTGATCATCATTATTCTCGTCCTTATCTACATCGTCCTTGCGGCGGTCTTTGAGTCCTATTACCAGCCTTTTATTATTATGACGACCGTTCTGACAGCGACCATAGGATGCGTTTCCGGGCTCTTTCTCGGCAAGGTAGCGGTCGGTATGGGCGCCCTCATGGGGATGATGATGCTGTCCGGCATCGTCGTCAATAACGGCATTATCCTTATCGACCACATCAACGTCCTTAATAAAACAAATAAAAACCTTCGTAAGGTCCTGGTGCGGGTATCTAACGAGCGCCTGCGGCCTGTCCTCATGACGTCTATTGCGACCTTCATCGGCCTGGTGCCGCTGGCCTTTGACTCCTCCGAAGGTTCGAACCTCTGGAAACCGCTGGCAGTAACGGTCATCGGCGGGCTTTCGGTATCGACGCCGCTGACGCTCCTCCTCACGCCTAATATTTATCTTATCTTTGAAGAGATCAGGAGCTTCCTCTCGGGAAAGCGCAGGGCAAAACGGCCTGCCGGTTCGGCGCCATGACCCGTAACGATACGGTAAGGCTGGCCGTGTGCGCGTGCGTGATCGCGCTTGCCGTCGCGTGGGTATTTGCGCCGTCCCTCAGGAACGGTTTTGTGGGCGATGATGCCGTCTACGTGACCGAATGTAACCTTATAAAAGGGTTGTCATTACAAACGGCGGCAAAGATCCTTACGACGTTCCACTACCGGCTTTATAAACCCGTTGCCCTTTTATCGTTTGCGGTCGAATACCGTTTCTTCGGGCAGAACCCTTTTCCCTATCATGTGGTCAATCTTATCCTCCACCTGGTCAACTGCGGTCTCGTACTCTGGTTATTGTTCATCATCACAAAAAATATCGGGATATCTTTCCTGACGGCGGTCCTTTTCGGGATACATCCGCTGCATGTCGAATCCGTGGTATGGATCGCCGAGCTTAAAGATATGCTTTACGCGATGTTCTTCCTTGCGGCCCTGATCGCATATTGTTTTTATATAGACCGGCAAAGGAAAGGATATTATTACGCGCTCGCGGCATTGTTCGCCGCCTCGCTTGCGGTAAAGCCTGCGGGGATCACGCTTCCCTTCGTTTTATTCGCGGTCGATTTTATCCGGGGGCGGAGATTCGATCGTGCGGTTTTTAAAGAAAAGATCCCTGTTTTTTTTATCGCGGGACTGTTTTTTATTATTAACGTTTATGCGCATTACCTGAGCCCGGGGCTGGGAGGCCAGGCGCGGATCGGTTCGGCCTCCGACACCATCCTCCGCGCGTCTTATGTGCTGGCGTTCTATTGCGGAAAGTTATTGGCGCCGGTCAAGCCGGCTGCCGCGTACCCTTTTCCGTCCGTGTTTTTACTGTATAGTTCTTGCGGCATCGTCGTTGTCCTGGCGGTAACGATCATCGCGTCGCTTAAATATACCAGAAAGATATTGTTCGGAGCGCTTTTTTATGTCATTACGCTTATTCCCATGCTGCAGATAGTTTCGACGACAAAATCTCTCGTATCCGACCGGTACACCTATATCCCGGCGATCGGTATTTTTTATTGTATAGCCGTCGTGTTCCGGAAATGGTATAAACGGTTCCCGGCAGTCATGCTGTTCATGGCGGTTTATGTTGCCGTCCTTCTGGGGGCGGCCCATGAAAGGACAAAGGCCTGGAAAGACGACCTTACCCTGTGGGATGATACGGTAAGGAAATATCCGGCCGTCGGGGTCGCTTATGACATGAGGGGCATGGCATACCTGAACGCCGGCAGGACCGGGGAAGCCATGGACGATTTCAATACGGCGCTTAAACTTGAAAAAGATTATTATTTTACCTATATGTGCATGGGATCTGCAGCCGCCAGGGCCGGCGATATCGACGGAGCGATCGAGTATTATACCGGCTGCCTTGCGCTTAAACCCAATCTTCCCGAAGTATATTACGCGCGCGCGCTGGTATACAGGAAAAAAGGGGATTTTACCCGCGCCATCAGCGATTTCGACGCAGCGATCGCATTGAACCCCGGCTATGAGAACGCATATTATAATCGCGGTAGTTATTATTTTGAAAAAGGCAATTATGCGGAGGCAATACGCGACTATACGGAAGCCCTTTCGCGCGCGCCGGCGGTCTTCAGGGACGCGAAGTTGTTCTTTCAGCTGGGCTATGCATACCAGATGTGCGGGAAGCTGGACGAGGCCCTTCGCGCCTATACGCAGGCGGAGGCGCTGGACAAGACCGACGCGGAGCTCTATTTTTCGCGGGGATGTTGTTACGAACAAAAAGGCGATTTCCGCGCTGCGGTATCGGATTATGACAAGGCGCTCGGTCTTAAGCCCGGCCATGCCGGGGCATACCTGAACCGGGGCTCTATTTACGCCGCCTATGGGCAGTCTGACAAGGCGATACGCGATTTTACGCAGGCTATCGCCCTTGCCGGGGATTCTTATGAGGCATATTATAATCGCGCGCTTGTTTATTTCGGGAAGAAAGAATATGATAAATGCCGGGATGATATTCGCGCGATAGAGGCGCTGGGTGCCGGCGCGAAGATCGACAAAAAATTCCTGGCGCGGCTCAAAGAGGTGGCTGAATAGAGAGATCCTTTACCTTAAAGGCATTTCTTGTTATAATATGCCTCTATGTATATATTGGGGATATCCGCATTCTATCACGATTCTGCCGCGGCGCTTATCAGGGACGGCGATATCGTCGCCGCCGCGCAGGAAGAGCGTTTTACCCGGAAGAAACACGATCATTCGTTTCCGAAAAATGCCATCGCCTATTGCCTGGGCGAAGCCGGTATAACGGTTAAAGACCTTGCCTATGTCGCTTTTTATGATAAACCGTTTATAAAATTCGAGCGGCTCCTTGAGACGTATCTTGCCTATGCCCCGGCCGGCATACGGTCGTTCATCATGGCGATCCCCCTCTGGCTTAAAAAAAAGTTGTGGATGAAAGACCTTATTAAAAAAGAGCTCGGCTATAGCGGTACGATGATCTTTCCTGAGCACCACGAATCGCATGCCGCCAGCGCATTTTTTCCGTCGCCGTTCCGTGAGGCGGCTATCCTGACCATGGACGGCGTCGGCGAATGGACGACGACCAGTTTCGGCGTCGGCAAGGATAATACCGTGACCCTGACCCATGAGATACGGTTCCCCCACTCTCTCGGGCTTCTCTATTCCGCCTTTACGTATTATACGGGGTTTAAAGTCAATTCCGGCGAGTATAAGGTCATGGGGCTGGGGCCTTACGGCAGGCCTGTCTATAAAGACCTTATCCTGGACGAACTCATGGACCTTAAAGAGGACGGTTCGTTCAAGCTCGACATGAAATATTTCAATTACTGCGCCGGCCTTACCATGACGAACAAAAGATTCGATAAGCTTTTCGGCGGGCCGCCCCGTAAACCCGAATCGAAGTTGACCCAGCGCGACATGGACCTGGCGCGTTCGATACAGGATGTCACCGAAGAGGTCATGCTCCGCATGGCGCGGCACGTTCATACGGTTACCGGCAAGGACTATCTGGTATTGGCCGGCGGCGTTGCCTTGAATTGCGTCGGCAACGGCCGGATACTGCGCGAGGCGCCGTTCAAGGAAATATGGATCCAGCCGGCAGCAGGCGATGCCGGCGGCGCGCTCGGCGCGGCGTTTTTTACCTGGTATCAGTATCTCGGGAATAAGCGCGATGCCGACAATAAGAACGATGTTCAGAGGGGGTCGCTTATCGGCCCGTCCTATGCCGATGATACTATCAGAAAATTTCTTGAAGGGAAAAATATTCCTTACCGCCAACTGGAGACCGGCCGGATCCCGGAAACGGTGGCTGACCTGATCGCGAATGAAAAGGTCATCGGGTGGCTCCAGGGCCGCATGGAGTTCGGCCCCAGGGCGCTGGGAGCCAGGAGCATCATCGGCGACGCGCGTTCGCCGAAAATGCAGGAAGTGATGAACCTTAAGATAAAGTTCAGGGAGAGCTTCAGGCCGTTTGCGCCGTCCGTGCTGGAGGAAAAGGTTTCTGACTATTTCGAAATGAGCGGGAAAAGCCCGTACATGCTTTTGGTCGCGCCGGTCGCCTCATCGAAGCGCAGGGCCATGACAGGGGACGAGGAGAAACTTTTCGGCATTATGAAACTGAACGTCGTCCGTTCTGCCGTGCCGGCTATAACACATGTCGATTACTCGGCGCGTATCCAGACGGTCGATAAAAAGACGCACGGGCTTTACTATGACGTTATCAAAAAGTTCGACGAAAAATACGGTTGTCCCGTTATTATCAATACGTCGTTCAATGTCCGGGGCGAGCCGATCGTGTGCTCGCCGGAGCACGCGTATCTCTGTTTCATGCGGACAAACATGGATTACCTTGTCATGGGGAATTTTCTCCTGGAAAAGACGGCGCAGAAGCCGCTGGATAAGGATATAGATTGGCTAAGGGAGTATGAGCTTGATTAACGGCAGGAAGAACTCCCCCGTTCCCCCTCTTTAGCAAAGAGGGGGTTGAGTCTGGAAAAGGTTTTATGAGGTGTCCCCCTCTTTTTTAAAGAGGGGGAGTGTGGGGGAGTTAAAAAGGGAGTTAAGGTAATGTGGGATGAATTCAAATCGATAAAAAGCGGCACAAAACAGCTTCGTGAGTTCGGGTTGCTCGTTGGAGGCATCCTCGTCGTCCTCGGCATAGTCGGACTTTGGCGCGGCAAGGCCGTGTATCCCTGTTTTCTCGTGCCCGGGGCGCTCTTAGTGCTTGCAGGTGTTATTGCGCCGCGGATACTCACACCGCTCCAGAAGATATGGATGGGTTTAGCGCTCCTGATAGGATTTTTTATGAGCCGCCTGGTCCTGACGCTTCTTTTTTACGGCGTCATGACACCGATCGGGTTTTTAATGCGCTTGTCCGGGAACGATATCCTGGACCAGCGTCTCGATAAAAAAAAGCCTTCATATTGGCTTGACCGAAAAGAGCAGAATAAGCCGAAGGCGAGTTACGAGAATCAATACTGAATAGGAACGGCACAAGGGGCGTATATCGTATTTCGCAGGTTGTATGTCGTTTCATACGGCCTACGATGCACGCAACAGGAGTTTAAGGAGGTGTTGCGATGGATTTCCTGAAAGAACTATGGGGCTTTCTGATGACGCGAAAAAAATGGTGGCTTCTGCCGATCGTCATCATACTTTTTCTTCTCGGGCTTTTGATCATTTTTACGGAATCGTCGGCCGTGGCGCCGTTTATATACACACTATTTTAAAAAACCATGAACATCGCAGTCTTCGTATCCGGAAATGGGACCAATCTACAGGCGATCATTGATGCCGTCAAACGGCGGTATCTTAAATGCACGATCGCGCTTGTGGTCAGCAGCAATAAGAACGCCTATGCGCTTACGCGCGCGCGAAAGGCGGGGATCGAGGCCCTGGTCTTGAGCCCTGATGGGTTTAAGACGAGGGAGGCATATGATAAAAGGGTCATGAGGGAGCTTGCGCGCTGCAACATCAAGCTGGTTGTCCTGGCGGGGTTCATGAGGCTTTTGTCCCCGTATTTTGTCAGGCGTTATAAAAACAGGATCGTCAATATCCATCCTGCGCTTCTCCCGTCGTTCAAAGGCACGCATGGCATACTCGACGCATTTCGTTATGGGGTAAAGATAACCGGTGTCACGGTCCATTTTGTCGACGACGAGCTTGACCACGGCCCGATCATAGCGCAGGAAGCCGTGCGGATCCGGGGGGATGATACGTTTAAGACGGTCGAGGCAAGAATACACAAGGTGGAACACAAACTGTATCCGAGGGTGATACGATCGCTGATAGAAAAAAAATGATCTGCGAAAGGAGAAAGGCGTAACCATGAAGATCAAACAGGTAAAGGGCAGGGAAATACTGGATTCCCGGGGGAATCCGACGGTTGAGGTCGATGTGATCCTGGAGAACGGCGTTATGGGACGCGCGGCCGTGCCGAGCGGGGCGTCGACCGGAGAGCATGAGGCCGTGGAGCTTCGTGACGGGGACAAGGCGCGTTATCTCGGAAAAGGCGTGTCAAAGGCCGTCAGTAACGTCAATACGGAGATAGCGGCTAAACTGAAAGGCATGGATGCCGGAGAACAGGCAAGGATCGATAAAACGATGATCGATCTGGACGGCACTGAAAATAAAGGCAGGCTCGGTGCCAATGCCATACTCGGCGCCTCCATGGCCTGTGCGAAGGCTAGCGCCAATGCCAAGGGGGTTTCGCTTTTTAAGTACCTGGGCGGCGCAGACGCCAAGACCCTGCCTGTCCCGATGATGAACATTTTGAACGGCGGGGCCCATGCCGACAATAACGTCGACCTGCAGGAGTTCATGATCATGCCCCTCGGCGCTCAAAATTTCAAAGAAGCGCTTCGGATGGGCGCCGAAGTATTTCATAGTTTAAAAAAGATCCTGCACGATAAGAAGCTTTCCACGGCGGTCGGCGATGAAGGGGGATTTGCCCCTGACCTGAGATCGAACGAAGAAGCGGTCGAATCTATTCTTGCCGCGATAGATAAAGCGAAATACAAGGCAGGGAAAGACGTGTATATCGCCCTTGATCCGGCGGCCAGTTCTTTTTACGAGAACGGGAAATATATCCTCGAGGCTGAGCCGAAAGTCGAAAATAACTCGAACGACATGATCGAATTTTACAGCCGGTGGGTCGATAAATATCCGATCGTTTCGATCGAAGACGGTCTGGCCGAAGACGACTGGACCGGGTGGGACGCGATGACAAAAAAAATGGGGAAAAAGATACAGATCGTCGGCGACGACCTCTTTGTCACCAATACCAAACGCCTCAAGATGGGTATCGAGAAGGGCGTTGCGAACTCCATCCTTATCAAGGTCAACCAGATCGGGACCCTGACCGAGACCATCGAGGCCATAGAAATGGCGCGCAAGGCCAAATATACCGCGGTTGTTTCTCACCGGTCCGGCGAGACCGAAGATACGACGATCGCGCACCTTGTCGTCGCGATGAATACCGGGCAGATCAAGACCGGGTCCGTCTGCAGGACCGACAGGATATGCAAATATAACGAGCTCCTGCGTATCGAAGAGGAATTAGGCAAGAACGCCGTGTACGGCAGCGCGATCTGGGCGGGGAGAAGGTAAGTAAGCACGTATAAGCTCATTATTGGTTAACAATGCTAAGAAAAATTCCTATTCCGCTGGTGGTTTTAGTGGTCATCACCGTCCTTTTTCTCCCGGGATCGTCACGGTACCACCAGCTCCAGGAACAGAAAAAGATCCTTGAGAAAAAGATCGCCGACCTCCAAAAAGCCAACACCGATCTCCAGGAGCGGATCCATAAGCTCCAGACCGACCCTGTCTACCTTGAGCAGGTCGCCCGCGACAAGATGAAGAAGACGAGGGAGGGAGAAATTATCTACCGTACTCGGTAGATAATTTCTCCCTCCCGAATTCAATGTGTCCTGATTTTATGCGCCAAATATCTAAAATTTACTGCGTAAATTTTAGATATTTGAGCCATGTTTAAAATCGGGACCATGCATAGCTTTCGGGATTGTCTGTTACACTTTTCCGACAATCCTATTACATCCCCGTGACAGTATATCCCTGATAATAGTGTAATATAAAGCGTATGCGCACATTTAAAATTACCCACCGGTATTTATATAACGTTATCAGTGGCTTTGTATCATGCCTGCTCCTGGTCAACGATGTTTCCTTCGCGCTTTCTTCCTGCGATAAAGCCGCCCTGGCGCCTCCGCTGGCCCTTAAGCCGCCCTGCGAGATAACCTGGACGAAAAACGCTGACGGGAAATACACCTACGATGTGGTGTCATACGATGACGCCGACCGGGACTGGCGGGAACACGGGAATCCTGCCGGGCGGGCATTCAAAAACCGTTTCGCGCTGGCGGACATCGGCTGTCTTATGGGGCAGATGCTTAAACTTACGGCCGCGCATAAGATCGTAGACCCGTTGACTATCCTGAAACCGCTTATCAAAAAACATCTTGCGAGGAAGAACGGCATGGCCGAAATTTTGCTGGAAGGGCTGGACATAGACGGGATCAAGCCTGTTTTCGAAAACAACACGATAACAAAGTTCATGATGCCGGTCATAAGAGACGGGGCGCCGAAATGGAAGCTCTTTTTTGAGCGGCGGAAAGATGCCGCCGGGGCAGTTTCGGCAGATGAGACGAATATTACAATGGCGGTTGAGCCGTGGAGTGACCCGGTCAAGGAGACCATTGAAAATCTGCATTCTATGAAGCATGACATCCAGAATGTTACACAAGGGCTTGAATGGGCAGTAGTTTTTTTCCAGGAAAATAAGTGTTTCACGGAAGACTTAAAAGGGCTTTATGGATTTTTAGATGAGATTAAAGAATTTTTGGGCTCAATCAGTTTGCTGGATGCCCATCCTGAACTGCTTCAGGAATCCTTCATGCCTATGATGAAAGAAATAGTCCAAAAAGCGCACGACTATTATACGTACGGGCGGTTGAAAAACATATTTGAAGACGCGTATAGCAGGGTCGGGGTAGCGTATAAAAATCCTGATAATGAAAAGTTATATGTGGACATATTAACCAGTACCTTCCTGTACATAAACGATGTCTTGTCGGATTGTACCCCTGATTTTAGGGACACGCCAAAGACCGTTGAAGTGAATGCGCAGATAAGGGCAGTGGTTTTATTAAGCGGACATATAGAGAAGGTCTGCAAATTCGACTATAGCGCCGGCAACATAGAGATCGTTACCGATGGAACGGCGCTCAGGCGCGCGCTGGCGAATATCATGCTGAACGCCTCTCATGCGATAGTGTCGCATGATAACCGCGGGGAACTTAACGTAAGGGCGCAACGTACCGCTGACGGAAAACACGTCGAGATAGTATTGTCGGATACGGCAGGCGGGATAAGCCCGGAATTGTTGCCTCATATTTTTGACAACGGGGTCTCCACAAAACCCGGTAGTAACGGTCAGGGGCTTGCCATCGCAAAAGAATATATAGAAAACCGCTGCGGCGGGACGATCACGGTCGCTTCAGAGCTTGGCAAAGGCACGACGTTTACCGTATGTCTGCCGGTCACCGGCCCGGCGGGCTTTGGACGGTCGCTCCCTTCGGAAATAACCGTCGACAAAGCAAAAACCCTTACGCGGCTTAGGGCCATGGTCGCGAAGGAAGCATTATCAGATGAGGATATCGGTTTTGCCGATAGACTTCGGGTTTTTTTCCTGCCCAAACAAGAAAGCATGAAAGCCGCAGGTGTGTCGCTGGCACAGTGGCAAGGTACGATGAACAAAACGGTGCGATCCTTGATCGTCTTGATCGAACACCTTGATCCGGCCCGTTTCAGCAGGGACATGGACGGGCAGATGATCTCGCGCTATGCCGAGATCGCGGCCAAGTTCGATAACGCATATTTTGTCCACAGGATGAATCATGCGTTACATCCGTATGCAGCGTTACGGCGAGTGAATGGGGTATTGGATAAATCCGATCCTGCTGTGGCCGGGTCCGCGGATACCGGACGAGCACTATTCGAGAATATGCAGGCGCTTTTGGGTATGCTTGAAAACTATGAGTATTATAAAGACCCCTATCTTGCCCGCTATATTGTCGAACTGACGCTGGAACTTTTGTCCACTATCAATGCGTTCAATGAAACCGCGTTCAGGGTCTTGGAAGATGCCGGCAAGGCCCATGAAGGCCTGCTGCAAAGATTTGATTTAAATATGCGCGATATACGACACAAAATCACGGATATCGATGAGACCTACCGGGAGATCGCGATGTGGGTATCTGATGGCCTTGGAGATAGTGGGAAAATGGTCGATATACAGGATATCCAGTCAAGGCTTTTGGGCCAGATATTTCAAGCCCAACAGGGCGGCAAGGAAATTGCGCACGAGGTTATTTATGATGACAGGGATTGGACGTTGTCTTTTATCCCGTTATCGGATATCGATCTGATATATCTTATAGAAAATCTGGTCGGCAATTCTGTTGCCGCATTTGAGGGCATCAGCGAGCCGCGTATATCGATGGCCGTATCGGGAGGATCCCGGGGGAATAAAACATTCGTGACCATACGATATGAGGATAATGGAAACGGTATGGCCGAAGATGTCCTGGCAAAGATCAGGGCAGGCGAAGCGGTCACCACAAAAGGCGAGTTCGGGAGCGGCCGGGGGACCCGGATCATTTTTGATATCATCAGGCGCGCCGGCGGCACGGTCGATGTCCAGTCAGGACCGGGGCAGGGAACGGTATTTGTCTTTGATCTGCCCCTGCATATCCCGCTGCACTCACAGATATTCAATCTTTTTTTCGAAATACAAATGTATCTGGAAGACAGTTTGGGCAATTTTCTGCAGAGGATCGTATCTGCCATGCCAGGGTACGCTACTGAACAGCCTAAGATCAAAGAGATCATAGAACGGATCTGTGCTGAACGGGATGCGTTTAGTATGATGGCCCTTAAGGCAGCCATAGACGCCGGAGATAATGACCGGATACGGCAATACGCCGAAGACGCGGTCGCTAACCGGAAAACTGTACTGGCTCTTTTTACGCGCCTTGCCGATGAGTTGGACACAATGTCCAACGGAAAGACCGAAAATATGGGAAACAAGGTCAGAGTATTTACGGCGGCACAAGTCGAGAAGTTCTACGAAGACCTCCGGAAACTTGCCGAATGTGTCAGCCCGCCGGTCGACCGCGGGATCGCGGATACCTTGACCGACACCCTGAATTATGTTCAGAAAGAGCCCCTTATCATCGCCCTTGGCACAAGCTGGATCCAGGCCTACGAGCGACGAACGGACGATCTCAAAAAATTCGAATATTTACAAGGCCCTGAACTTAACAAGCTGATAACCGCGCTTAAAAAACGTTTCGGGCCCGGCCAACCGGTTTCGTTTGTCGTGGGAGAAGACGCGGCATTGCCCGGTCTCATCGGCGATGAAAAGGAAAAAGACGGCAGGCAAAACGCCAAGGTGGTCGTTATGGCAGGTAAAAACGCCGTTAGCTCCCGGGAATTCGCCGGGTTGAGAAACGATATCGAAAATGTTTTCCTTGCCGGCATCGATAATCACCGGCTGACAACGGACAGTTACATCCGGCTTTTAGAGATGCTGGATATCGCGCTTAAAATAAAGTTCTGCGGCCTGAACGATTTTAAGAACGACCACATGAAGATCATACCGGTCGCCCGGAACATGGTCGTTTTCGTGCCGCAGGCGGAGCCGATGGATTTTGAAAGATTGAAAGCGGTATATGAGGTGGAGAGGGCGGCATAAGACGTCCCGAAATCAGGGCATGGGAAAAAGAAAAATTCCAAAAACTAATCATGGTTCCGATTTCAGGCTATGGGAAAAATCCCTGCGGTATTTTTCCGCATAGAAATCGGAACGCATAGTTTTTGGAACATCAAAAAAAACTCTTATGGTTTCACCACAAGAGTTTTTTTTGATAGTGGTAGCGGGGACACGATTTGAACGTGTGACCTTCGGGTTATGAGCCCGACGAGCTACCTGGCTGCTCCACCCCGCAGTAGATTTTTAAAGGGAGTGTATTATAACAAATCACGACGGTTTAGGCAAGGAGTATTTGTGTCACCTAACGCGCTGCACATAACTTATACATTTTTGTTACACTTTCCTGACACTCTTTTTATGAAATATGGTAAACTCGGAGCGTACTAAAAAAAGTTTGACAGAGTTATTCGGAGACATGGAGAACATCGAAAGGCATTCAAGCATAATAAGGCTTTTACGCCTTATCTCCGGAAAGAATAAGTCCGGACAATTGAAACAGCGTGTCGCAGAACGCCGTCCTACGGGTGCGCCCGGACTTTTTAAAGTCTTAAACCGCGACAAATTTTACGGCCGGCATTATCAGGGTATCATGAACCCTATGAACATGATAGATATAAGTACCACCGGCTGCGCATTTACTACCGACTTTTATATCCCCATGGGAGCTTTTTTCGAGGTCGAACTCAAAAAACTGTCCCCAAACTATATATTCGACGCTCCCCTTGTCGCCTCATGCGAGGCGGTCTATTGCATACCTCTTAAAGGCGAATTAAACCGCGTCGGCGCGAAATTCCTGGATATCGATAACAGGGATATCGAACGTATCCGGGGATTCAGCGAGACACGGGCCTAATTCATAATTGACAATACCCCCTTTAATATGTTATAAGGTATAAGCTATGATAAAGCGCTATACCTTGCCCCGGATGGCCTCCATATGGTCAGACGAAAATAAATTCAAAGCGATGCTCCAGGTCGAAATCCTGGCATGTGAAGCTTATAATAAGCTTAAAATAATACCGAGAAGCGCCCTCCTGGAGATAAAGGCAAAGGCCCGCATCGATATCAATCGCATCAAGGAAATAGAAAAGAAGACCAACCACGACGTGGTGTCGTTCGTCTCGAGCCTTGCCGAATACATCGGCGACAGCGCAAAATATATCCATTACGGCCTTACGTCGAGCGATGTCCTCGATACGTCGCTCTCCATCATGATGACCGAGGCCCTCGATATCCTGATCGACGATACCAAACGGCTCATGGCTGCCTTCAGGCGAAAGGCGCGGCGCCATAAAACAACCGCCATGATCGGCCGTTCGCACGGCGTGCACGCCGAGCCTATCAGCTTCGGCATAAAGATGGCGCTTTTTTACGATGAAACCCGGCGGAACCTCGAAAGGCTGAAACGCGCCCGTGACATCATCGCCTGCGGGAAGATCTCCGGTTCCGTGGGAACCTTTGCCAATGTGCCGCCGTTCGTCGAAGAATACGTATGCCGTAAACTGGGGTTAAGGCCGGCCAAGGTCTCGTCCCAGATCATCCAGCGCGACCGCCATGCCGAAGTGCTCGCCGCCATCGCGATCAGCGGGACGTCGCTCGAAAAATTCGCGACGGAATTCCGCGCCCTCCAGCGGACCGAGATCGGCGAGGTCCAGGAATATTTTTCTTCGACCCAAAAAGGGTCGTCCAGCATGCCGCACAAAAAGAACCCCATCATGTGCGAGCGGATATGCGGGCTGGCGCGTATCCTGCGCGGCAACGCCGTCGCCGGGATGGAGAATATGCCGCTCTGGCATGAGCGGGATATTTCGCATTCGTCGGTGGAGCGGGTCATCCTGCCGGACTCGACGCTTCTTTTGGATTATATGCTGAACGTCATGGCCGATATCGTCGACCGGCTCGTAGTCGACGCCGAACGCATGAGGCAGAACCTGGACATTTCGAAAGGGGTCATATTTTCGCAGCGGGTCATGCTGGAACTTATCAGCCGCGGCCTTACCCGCGAGGAGGCATACGAGATCGTCCAAAAGGCGGCGCTCAAGATGCAGGAGGAGAAAAAGCCTTTCATCGAGGCCCTGGCCAAAGACGAAAAAGTGCGGCTCTATATGTCGCGCAAGGATATCGAGGCCTGCGGGGACCTGGAGTACCACTTAAAACACGTCGGACACATTTATAAGAGAACGGGCATTTAACGGGAGAACGGTATGAAAAAACTGAACATGCTGTATGAAGGAAAGGCTAAAAAGATATTCGCGACCGATAATCCGGATCACGTGATCCAGGAATTCAAGGATGACGCCACGGCCTTTGACGCGACCAAACGGGGCACGATCAGGGGGAAAAGCGTCGTCAATAATAAGATCTCGGTAAGGCTCTTCGAGCTCCTGGAATCAAAGGGCGTCGAGACGCATTTTATCAAGCTCTTGAGCGACACCGAGATGCTGGTCAAAAAACTCGCGATCGTGCCGGTCGAGGTCACGATCAGGAATATCGTTGCCGGAGGGATGTCGAAGCTCCTGGGGATCGAAGAAGGATTGGTGCTAAAAGCGCCGGTCCTCGAATATCATTTTAAAAATGACGCCCTTCACGATCCGCTCATCAACGACTACCACATCGCGGCCCTTGATATCGCCACGAAGGCCGAACTTGATATCATACAGAACAGGTCCTTCGAGATCAATAACATCCTTAAACATTTTTTCAGCGAGCGGCGCCTGGACCTGGTCGACTTCAAACTTGAGTTCGGCCGTCATAAGGGCAAGATCCTTCTGGGCGACGAGATCTCGCCGGATACCTGCCGTTTCTGGGAGCAGGGTACCGGACGCAAGATGGATAAAGACCGTTTCCGCCGCGACCTCGGCCGGATCGAAGAGACGTATGAAGAGATGTTAAATATCGTATTGAACAATAAATAATGTACGAAAGGCGCAATAATGAATCGAATAACGTATCGTCAGGCGGGCGTCGACATCAATAAAGCGAATAAACTTATCGATACCATCAAACCCCTGGTGGCTATGACAAAACGCGACGGATGGGTCGGCAATATCGGCGCGTTTTCCGGGCTTTTCGACGCGCGTGTCAAGCGTTTCAAGGAGCCCTATCTCGTCGCTTCCACGGACGGCGTCGGCACCAAATGTCTTATTGCGCAGTGGGTCAATAAGCATGATACCATCGGCATCGACCTGGTCGCCATGAACGTGAATGACCTGGTGACCTGCGGCGCCGAACCGCTTTTCTTTCTCGATTATTTCGCCACCGGCGCGCTCAAACCGGCCGTTATGCGGGACGTTATAAAAGGTATCGTCAGGGGATGCCAGATGGCAAACGTCTCCTTGATCGGAGGAGAAACGGCTGAACTGCCCGGTATGTATGCTCCCGGCGTATACGACATTGCGGGTTTTACCGTCGGCATAGTCGATAAGAAAGACGTTATCGACGGTTCAAAGGTCAGGGAAGGGGATTTTATACTGGGCATACAGTCCAGCGGGATCCATTCGAACGGCTACTCGATGGTCCGTAAGATCCTGACGAAAAAAGAGATCACCGGCCCCTATCGCAAGGAGATCCTGGAGCCTACGATCATTTATGTAAAACCGGTGCTGGACCTCATACAACGTATCCATATCAAGGGTATCGCGAATATTACCGGCGGCGGTTTCTTCGATAATATCATACGTATCCTTCCGGACTCGACCGCGGGCATCATTACCAAGGGGGCCTGGCGCGTCCCGCGCATTTTTGATATTATGCAGCGGCGCGGCAAGATAAAGGACCGTGAGATGTTCTGGACGTTCAATATGGGCATCGGTATGGTCATGATCGTCTCCAAAAAGGATGCCTGGGCGGCAAAACGCATTTTAAAGGATAAATATTCGCTGGACAGTTGGATCGTCGGGGAAGTGATCAAGGGATCGAAACGTATCGAGTTGATAGAATCATAACGTGAAAATACTACTAATTGGCGCCGGTGGCCGGGAACATGCCCTTGCCTGGAAGATAGCCCAATCACGCCGGGTCACCAAGATCTACTGCGCCCCCGGCAATGCCGGTATAGCCGAGATCGCCGAGTGTGTACCCATAAAGGCGGATGATATCGACGGGCTTGTCCGGTTCGCCAAAAGTAACGCGTGCGATTTGACCTGTGTCGGCCCGGAACTCCCCCTGGTCCTGGGCATCGTGGACCGTTTTTCCGGCGAAGGATTAACAATATTCGGCCCCACCCGCGGCGCTGCGCTCCTTGAGAAAAGCAAGGTCTATGCCAAGGAGATCATGCGAAAATACGGCGTTCCGACGGCGGGATTCGAAACCTTCGGCGATCCTGCCAAGGCCCGTGCCTACGTGAAAGAAAAGGGCGCGCCGATCGTTGTCAAGGCGGACGGCCTTGCGGCCGGCAAAGGGGTCGCTGTTTGTAAGACCGTCGATGAGGCGCTCGAGGCTATTGACCTTGCCATGGTCAGGAAGATATTCGGCGATGCAGGGGACCGGGTTGTCATCGAAGAGGCGTTGAGCGGCGAAGAGGCCTCGATCCTGGCCATAGCCGACGGAAAAAACTGGGTCATCCTTGATTCCGCCCAGGACCATAAACGCGTGTTCGACCATGACTGCGGACCCAATACCGGAGGCATGGGCGCATATTCGCCGGCCCCGGTCGTAACGGGGGAGCTTCTTAAACAGATCGAACGTGAAGTTATAAGCCCGATGATCCGCGGGATGGAACAGGAAGGATATCCGTTCCGGGGGGTTTTGTATGCCGGCATCATGGTAACGAAAAACGGGCCGCGGGTATTGGAATTCAATGTCCGGTTCGGCGATCCGGAAACACAGGTGATCCTGCCGCGAATGAAGACGGACCTGGTAGAGATCATGGAAGCCTCGGCCGGCGGTAAACTGGCCGGCCGCACGATCGACTGGCTACCCAAGGCCTGCGTATCGGTGGTCCTTGCTTCCGGCGGATATCCGGGCGGATATGTAAGCGGGAAAAAAATTACCGGTATTGAAACGGCAAAAGCCGCGGGTACGGTCATGGTTTTTCATGCCGGTACGGCTAAGAAAGGCGACGCGTATGTCACGAGCGGCGGCCGCGTCCTGAATGTGGTCGGTCTTGGCGGAACGATACGTGAGGCGGTAACGGCGACCTATGAGGCGTGCGGAAAGATTAATTTTGAAGATATGCACTATCGCCGGGATATAGGGGCGAGAGCTATAGGAAGAGTAGAAGAGGAGTTACCATGAATAAAAGCGCTGAAGTTGCAGTCATCATGGGCAGCGATTCTGATCTCCCGGTTATGCGGGAGGCCGTGGAAGTATTAAAAAAATTCGGCATATCGTATGAGGTTAAAATCCTTTCGGCCCACCGGTCGCCGGAAGAGACCGCGCGGTTCGCTAAGAGCGCGCGAAAGAACGGTATCAAGGTGGTCATAGCCGGCGCGGGCGGCGCGGCCCATCTGGCCGGTGTCGTTGCGGGGTTTACCACGCTGCCGGTCATCGGCGTCCCGATGGAATCGGCCTCGCTTAAGGGGCTCGACTCGCTTTTGTCGACGGTGCAGATGCCGGCCGGTATCCCGGTCGCGACCGTTGCGATCGGCGCGCCCGGGGCCAAGAACGCGGGGATACTGGCGGCACAGATACTGGCGGTTTCCGACGAGGCATTAGCGGAAAAGCTTAAAAAATATAAAACAGAGCTGGCAGAATCCGTAAGCAAAAAAAACACGGATCTGAAACTATAAAGGATACGGTGTACGAGTGGCCGCGACACGCGTTCTTAAGGTCGAGACCGACCGCCCCGAAAAAGGCACGATAAAAACTGCCGCGGATATTTTGCTGCAGGGAGGGCTGGTGGCTTTTCCGACGGAGACGGTATACGGTCTGGGCGCATGCTATGATAACCGCGATGCGGTCCGGCGGCTCTCTGCGGTGAAGAACCGGCCGGAGAATAAGCCGTTTACCGTGCACATTGCCGCGATCGGCATGGTCCAAAAGATCGGCGGCGTGATCTCGCCTGTTGCCCTGCGGCTTGCTGATGCGTTCTGGCCGGGGCCGCTCACGTTGATCATGGCGGGTCGTGAACAGGGAAGTACCATCGGGTTTCGATTCCCCGATAATGAGATCGCGAAGGCCCTTATTGAAATGACCGGGCCGTTGGTTGTGCCGAGCGCGAACCGTTCCGGCAACCCGTCGCCGAAAAACGCGGCCGATGTGCTCAGAGATCTCGACGGAGTCATCGATCTCGTGCTTGACGGCGGGCCCGCGGCGCTGGGGCTCGAGTCGACGGTTATCGATGTCTCGGCAGGCGCATGGCGTCTGGTGCGCCAGGGTGCCGTGCCGGTAACGTGCATTCGGGAAACAACCGGGCAAGGGTAGCTTATGGATAAAAAAGCCATCAAAAAGATCCTTATTATCTGCACCGGTAACAGCTGCCGCAGCGTTATGGCCGAAGGCTACCTGCAAAAACGTTTGCTTGAACTCGGCCTCGATATAAGCGTGGATTCGGCGGGTACGGCGACCTTTTACGGATTGAAGCCGCCGAAAGAAACGGCCGAAGTCATGGGGGAACTCGGTATCTATGTGGAGAACCACCGGGCCAAGCCGATATCCGAGGAACTGGTGCGGGAGGCTGACCTGATCCTTGTCATGGAGCCGGAACACAAGACCGTTGTCTTGAGCCTCGATCCGGACAGTAAGGGCAAGATCATGTACCTGGCTGATTTCGGCGAGGAAGCGGGGCATAGTGTCCCTGACCCGATCAGGCAAGGGGCGGAATTTTACCGGGATGTGCTGGAGATCATCAAACGATCGACGGAGGGTTTTTTGAAATGGCTCACAAACTGACCATAGCTCTTGCCGCAGACCACGGCGGGTTTGCGCTGAAAGAACATCTTAAGGTTTTCCTGGATCGCCGGGGGTATGCGGTCATGGATTTTGGGCCGGATTCGGAAGAGCCGTGCGACTATCCGCTGTTCGGCGCCAAGGTCGCCGACGCTGTTTCCCGGAAAAAGGCGCGTTTCGGTATCGTTATCTGTAAGACCGGTTTCGGCATGGCGATAACCGCGAACAAGATCGCCGGGGTGCGGAGCGCGGTCTGCGATACGCCGGAGGAAGCCCGGTCGGCGCGGCGGCATAACGATTGCAATGTTATCTCATTGGCGGCCGTTCGTATAACCCCCCGCGTTGCCGAGGAGACCGTGCGCGTTTTTCTGACCGAAAAAGCCGAAGGAGGACGGCACCGGCGCCGTGTCCTCCAGATCAAACGATTGGAGAAGAGGAAATGAGATTTTTAAAAAAAGAAGACCCCGAAGTTTTTAGCGCCATTTTGAGCGAGACAAAAAGGCAGAACAATAATATCGAGCTTATCGCAAGCGAAAATTTTGCCAGCCGCGCCGTCCTGGAGGCCCAGGGCTCGGCCATGGTCAATAAATACGCCGAGGGGTATCCGGGCAGGCGCTGGTATAACGGATGCGAGTTCGTCGACGTGGTCGAGCAGCTTGCCATCGAGCGCGCGAAAAAGCTTTTCGGCGCGGAATACGCCAATGTCCAGCCGCACTGCGGCACCCAGGCGAATATGGCGATTTATTTCTCAATGCTGAAACCCGGAGACAAGGTCATGGCGTTGGATCTGGCCTGCGGAGGGCACTTAAGCCACGGCCATTCCCATAATTTTTCGGGGAAATTTTACCAGATCATCCCCTACGGGCTGGATAGAAAAACCGAGACCATCGACTATGACGGGCTTGAAGCGCTTGCCAGGAAACATAAACCCCGGATGATCTTGGCCGGCGCCAGCGCCTACCCGCGCATCATAGATTTCGCGCGGTTCAGGAAGATCTGCGATGAGGTCGGCGCGTATTTTTTCGTCGACATGGCTCATTTTGCCGGGCTGGTAGCCGCGGGGCTCCATCCGAACCCGATCCCGTACGCCGAGTTCGTGACTACGACGACGCACAAGACGCTCCGCGGGCCGCGCGCGGGCATGATATTGACGCGGACGGAGTTCGCAAAAAAGATCGACGCCGAAGTGTTCCCCGGGATCCAGGGCGGGCCGCTTATGCATACGATTGCGGCAAAGGCAGTCGCCTTCGGCGAGGCCCTGAAGCCGGAATTCAAGGAATATCAAAAACAGATCGTGAAGAACAGCCGCGCCCTGGCCGAGGGCTTGAAGAGACGCGGATACCGCATCGTGTCGGGCGGAACGGACACGCACCTCTTATTGGTCGATCTGCGAAATAAAAATATCACGGGAAAGGACGCCAGCCTTCTTTTGGATAAGGCCCGCATAACCGTCAATAAAAACCTTATCCCGTTCGACACCCAAAGCCCCTTTGTTACCAGTGGGGTGCGGCTCGGCACGCCTGCGGTCACGACGCGCGGGATGAAAGAGGCCGAAATGGACGAGGTGGCGGTGCTGATCGATACCCTTATTTCGAAGCCGGCCGACGAGCGGGTGCTTGAAGACGTCAGGCAGCGGGTCGTCAGGCTGACCGACCGATTCCCTCTCTATGTCGATTTGATCAAGGAAATGGAAGGACTGTCATGAAAAAAAAGACCGGCGACGCGGCGCCCCATAAGGCTCCGCGTCCGTCATGGGACGAATATTTTATCAGGATAGCGGTGCTTGTCTCGACGCGGTCGACCTGTTTACGCAGAAAGGTCGGCGCTGTGCTGGTCAGGGACAAGAAGATCCTCGCGTCGGGGTATAACGGCGCTCCGTCGCACATCGCGCACTGCGAAACGACCGGCTGCCTTCGGGAAAAGCTGGGCGTGCCGTCGGGGGAACGCCACGAGCTCTGCCGCGGCCTCCATGCCGAGCAGAACGCGTTCCTGCAGGCGGCGCTCCACGGATCGACCGTAAAGGGCGCGATCATATATTCAACGACGCAGCCGTGCATCATCTGCGCGAAGATGATCATCAACGCGGGGATCAAAGAGGTCGTCATCGCAGGGGCATATCCCGATAAGATGGCGGCAGAGTTTCTCAAAGAGGCGAAGGTCAAGGTCAGAATCATCAAATCGTAGGGAACGGTTTAGCCGCCGCAGGCGGCATACCGTTCCGTACACAATATTTATGAAATGCCCCTACTGCGGCTCCAAACGCGATAAGGTTATCGACTCCCGTTCGGCGAACGGCGGGCAGAACATCCGCCGCCGCAGGGAATGCATGCGCTGCGAGCGCCGCTTTACCACCTACGAATATATCGAAGAGATCCCGCTCATGGTCATCAAAAAAGACGGCCGCCGCGAACCGTTCGACCGGAAGAAGCTTTTAGCCGGCATCATCAAGGCCTGCGAGAAACGGCCGGTGCCTATCGAGAAGCAGGAAAACATCGTCGATACCATCGAGAAGCAGATACAGAGAAAGTTCGAGAAGGAAGTAAACTCCCAGGAGATCGGCGAGCTCGTCATGAAGCTCCTCTACGATGTCGATGAGATCGCCTATGTCCGTTTCGCCTCCGTCTACCGCCAATTCCGCGATGTCGGGCAGTTCATGAAGGAACTGAAGAAATTCCTGAAATAGAAGAAGCTACATTTTTTCGACAATCTAATTACATTTCCGTGACACTTTATCCGAGGAGAAGAGTATACTCTTATGTGGTACTATAGGGAGGCCTTTGAAAAAAATGAGAAAAATATTATCGCTCCTCCTTATCCTCGGGTTTCTAACCGATATCAATTCCTACGGGTTGGCTACCCTTCCCGCATCGCAAAACCCGGTAGTCAAAAGAGAGATCCTTGCTGCCTTACAAAGGACACAGGTACGATATGCCGAATCAGAAGGCGCCAGGGCGCTTCTTAAGGCTAATAATGCCTCATGCCTGCTTTTGTCTTCAGGAAAGTATCTTATAACAAAGGAAGTGGCTGAAAACGACCTGAGGTTATTGAGGGCTATCGTCCACGAAGATATCGAAGCGCTGATGCAGATACTCGCTGAGGACGACAGATCCCGATATCAGGCTATACAGGAAACGGTTTTAAAATATTTCCCTCCGGTAAAAGACAACCTCATCAGATATTATCCGATACCCGATTACGAAAAGTTCTCCCGGGACCGGTATGTCGCTCATATCGTTGCCACAGCCTTCGAATGGCTGACACTTGTACATGCAGGTATCGTGTCCAGGAACGAGATCCCTGACGCAGCTTTTATCCGGGCCATAGAGCCGATCATCATAGCTGGCCGGAGTAATTATTTTACGCAGGATTTTTGGGATGCCGGCGAAAGGGGAAAAAAGATCAGGGCGGCGCTTAACAGGGGAATGAGGTTTTATCAGGCCGCCAATAATCCTGTCCCAACCGTCATAAAAGCGGATGACGGAAAAGAATTCAGATATGAGCTTAATAAGGTATCGTTCTCGGGATATTCCGTATCCGTATATTACGGGGATAAGGCCATCGGGTACGCTGATTTTACCGTTAACCGTTTGTCGCGAACGGCGCTCATGGATACCATGCTGCGCGGACACGGTATCCCTAAGCTGTATGCAAGTGATCCGGAATACAGAAGGACATCATTAGGCGGGGGTGTTACAGCGCTATTCTATAATGAGCTTCCGGCTATTCAGGTTCATGAGGATTTCAGGAGACTATATAACGGCATAGGAACGGCACTGATGAATACAATCCGCCAGTTTTGCTACGAGAATGGCATACAGGAGCTGATACTCGGAGATAAGTTCCCGGTGAACGCCCCGGAATTTTTTGAAAAAATAGGGGCTCATCAATTCGGCACCGGCGATAACTATATGTTTGATACCTTGCATGCGCCGCCTGCTGCGAAGATCCGGCGAATCAAGAGTTTTATAGGGCCGGATCAGGATATTAAGGAATACTTTTATAGGCGCATACGGGAAACAACAGGCATCACGGACGTCGATAAGGCCTATGAAGTCAGGATCCCGTTCAACGGGATCAGAAGCGCTATCATCGAAACGGCGCAGAATGAGGAGGACGTTCAGATAGCGATCGACCTGTTCCTGGATCAGCTGACCTATTTCAAGAAAGGGGAGTTGTATGCCTATACGGCACATTGTTCGCTCGAAGACCATATGGGGGCGGGGGATATCGATTTCAGCCCCGATGCATGGGAGGCGATGAACGCAGACACCTCTGTTTTTGGCATCGATAAAGAGGATATAACAACATTCTGGGACGGGAGGCAGAATTATAAAAAGAACTATTGTGATCATGATATCGCAGAGCTGACCTATCTGTCTGATAGGCTGCTTACTCCGTCTTATCTGCGAAAGGCGATCGGTAAGATCAGGCAGGCTAAGACATCATTACCTGCATTGGCGTTTGACAGCCGCAGCTACATCCGTCATCGGATGCCGCTTGCTGCGCTTACTGAATGCCTGACAGGATATGCTTCTTTTGAGATCCATAAGGGCCCGAGAAGTGAAAGCCTGAAGTATTTTGAATCCTTGCGAAAGCAAGCCGCGACAATCGCGGAGATCACGGATCCTTCCGTCAACGCGCATATTTTTAAAATCGCGCACCGTGGCTCTGTCACCTATGCCATAGTTGAAGGTATAAACGGCGACACACGGTTGGAACACTATCTGGCAATGCTGGAATATTGCGGTATCAAGAGAGATACCGTGGTTGTCCGGGATCTCACGGTCGATCCCATAGAACGTTATAGTGCCCTCATCGGCGGAGAGGTCAAAGATCTTGCGGGCCTCATCGTGACTTTTGATAGCAAACCGTTCGTTGACTCATTGGCCAAAAAAATCGGCGGACAGAATTTAGCGGCAATAAACCGCATAAACGATGAGCTTCTCGAAGGCGCCGTCGTGACGTTGAAGAACGGCAAAAAAATCGGGGTCTTTGATATATCCTGCCTGTACGGTACACAAGCAGGCGTATTTACGCAGTGGGCTGTACATGCCATTGCTTCAGCCGGAGGCCGCCTGGAATGGTTTTTCTTCAACGGTTCATGCGGCGGGCTTGGACCGGACGTCAAGGTCAATGATGTTGTCCTTGGCAGAAAGGTCTGCGGACCGGACAACGCTCGGACCGACAGCCGTAACAGCCTTGAAAAAGATGCGGTCAATGCCGCACTGGGTCAAGGCGTCTTAATTCATGATGGGGACGTAGTCACTGCGACAACGTTGTTCTCCGATACCGTAGACAATGTGGCCCGATGGACGGAACAGGGCCGTAAAGCTGTGGAATTAGAATTTTTTCATGTATGCGAGGCGTTGAAAGGATCCCCCTCTACGGCGTTATATTCGCTTTTAGAAGTCACCGACCGTCCGGCAGTTGCGGGAGAATGTATCGGAACGACCCTGCCGGCTGCTTACCGAGAAGATCTCCACGACCGGGCACGGGAATTCATGAGCTTATATATAAGCAGGCGGCTCCTTCCCGTAAGGCAGGATGTGTCGCCGGCCGCTTTCGGAAGAATAACGGACAAGGAAACTGCATTACTGGATCTGTTCAGGCGGGACCCTCAAACCGCGATCGCGGCTCGTTTAAGGACGGTGATGGATCCGGCTGTCGCGCAGGGGGAAAGGACGAAGACCCTCGCCGAACTGGTCATGGCATACAATACGGATCCCGCCACGTTCGTAAAGGCCCTGGCGGCGGTAAAAGCTGATCCGGCGACCGGTGGCCTTGTCCGGGCCGCCGAACAGGGCGGCATGGTCGGCAGGATAACGGATAATGCGCTTAAAAAAATTGCTACTTTCCACAAAACAATCGATGAAAAAAATGCCGGCTCTGCACAGGAGATCATGGCGTGGGTACAGAACGCGCGCCGATCCCTGGCGTCGGATAAAATAAAGATGCTGACGGTTTTAGGAGTCCCGGCCAATAAAGGGAGCGGCAGCGGTATTGTCGCGATGAATCTTGTCAGAGAACATGCCAGGAGCGGGAATGATTGTGTCTTTTCGGTTGCGGATTATATCCCTGAAACAAGCGCTGAGCTGGGGCTGCCGGATACTGCGAAGGTCAACACCCTCCTTTTTATGCCTCCGGAAGCGGGGCTTAGCCGTCCGCCGCCCGAAGCGCCATTGCTTATCCCTGCATATTCGCAGGGCATGCCGCTCAGGTTCAAGGATATGACCCAACTCGAACTCATCGAATATCTGGAAGTGTATTACGAGCATTTGTCGAAGATAATCGAAGAGTTCAAACCCGATGTTATACATACCAATCACATTTTTCTTTTTAATTCTCTGGTTAAGGTCATAGCGCCGTGGATACCGGTCGTATGTACCACGCATGGGACCGAACAAAAGATGCTGGCCGAAGATAACGGCCTTGCGCCGCTGGTCGTCCCGGCGGCACAGACTATCGAAAGGCTTCTCAGCATATCCCCCTCGATCACGGACGAAGCGGGACAGATTTTCGGCATTGACAGGGACCGGACAGCGCTGGTCGGGAACGGTTATGACGATTCAATGTTCCGCTTGGAGGACTTTTCCAAAAAGGACATTTTAGCGAAACTGGGAATTATCGGTGATTTTAAAAAGGTTGTATTGTTTGTGGGGAAATATACCGAATGGAAGGGGATACAATATCTGATAGACGCCGCTTCTTACTATACTAAAAAATACCAAGACGGGAAGGTCCTGACGGTAATAGTCGGTGGCGGCTCAGAAGAGTTGCGGAAAAGATATGAGGCGATGATCAAGGAACGCGGTGTGGGCGATAGCGTAAGGTTGGTGGGCGGGTTGTACGGCGCCGGCCAGAAGAGAATAGCCGAGCTGATGAACATTGCGGATGTATTTGTGCTGCCGTCAGTTTCCGAACCGTTCGGGCTTGTCTTGCTCGAGGCCATGGCTTGCGGCTGCCGGGTCGTTTCTACAGACCGTGGAGGCCCGCCGTCGTTTTTTCCGGACGAACTGAAAAAAGAGGGTCTTGCCGTATTGGTCGAGCCTATCCGTTTGTCGGAAAACGGTGCCGTTCAAGAGGATGATATCGGTCCGTTTGGCATCCGCTTGCACAATGCCGTCAGTGGCCTCCTGAGAAAGGAATGTCCGCCGGACGAACGGCAGAAGATCTCCCGTGCCATACGGCATATGAGCTGGGGCACCATCTATGAAAATATAAACCGGATCTATCGGGAGGTCATGGAAGAACGGTTAAGGATCGAGTCGCCGTTCATCCAAGAAGATCT
>JAQURW010000131.1 GCA_028715425.1 Candidatus Omnitrophota bacterium | reverse complement strand
GGTTATACCTATTATTGCCCTCATCTTCCCCTCCTTTTCAATCCTGAACGGTTATAGCCTTCAACCATTACACACGCCGCAACATAAATAAAGAAAAAAGCCGACACTATACTGCCAAAATACCCGAAGATGACACCGAAGGTACTGCTGGTCTCTGTCTCGACGATATCAATAAGCCGTCCGACATATAATGCGACGGGCGGCACCCAATGAGGGCCAAAGATCGAACTGTTCCCCTTGACGATGGGCAGCACGCATAAAACTACGCATAATATCAAAAAGAGAACAATTTTTGCCCGGTTCGGCTTCAGCCCAACAAAAAGTCTCATGCTTTTGTAGAGTATAACATATGCGTGCGGCCTTTGCAAGTAAAAGTTCCATACCTTATCATATGGTCATGCCCCGGTTTTGGCAAATACGTAGGATGCCCAGGAACGCTCCATCTCGTCCATGGAGACACCGAATGCGGCTCTGAAAGCGTCGTTTACGGTTGTGCCCCGGCCCAGGGCGCCGAGACACTGCCGCACGCTGGTCGATCCATACCGGTCGATACAATAACTGGCAACAAGGTAAAATTCGCGGTAGAAAAGGTTAGCTTCCCACGCGCCTTTTATGGCATCATAGCTGGAAGGAAGCTTGCCGAGCGGCACAAAGGTCGCGCGGGTGATAAAAGGGGCAAAGAACGAACGGTCATGCGGCTGGACCAGCCCCTCGGCATAACAGGCCAGGCCCTCATTCAGCCAAAGCGGGCAATTCCCTTTCGCCAGCATACGAATCAGCGCATGCGCATATTCATGGTAAAGGATCTTGCGTAAGGCGTCTTTGGTATACCGCTCTTTTGCCGCAGGGAGCCTGATCTTACCGTCGAAGACGGCATGAGCCCACGCGGGCCTCATGCCCGGTTGTCCGGCAGGAACGCTACCGGACAACCGGGCAAAATCGGCTTCGGGATAGACGACGACAACCACCTTTTCCTGCGGGAAATAATCAAGCAAGGCCCCGACGCGGGCGTATGCGTTGTCAAGGGCGATCTTGACATCGGCAAGGCCGTCGGTACCGAGCGATTCGCTCGAGACGATCGTAAAATGCGACAGTTCGACCTTTTTTAAATTTGTTTCTACCGCACTTTCCCGACGGACTTTGTCGAGAAAATCGGCCAGGCCCGGTATATCGGGTTTTACGTTATGCGCTTCATTCAGGTATCGCAGGGCAAGGTCGGTCCGGGAACTCTTATAATAGGCCTGGCCGAGCCCCAGGAGCGCGTAGGCGTTCTTTGGATTATATTGAACGGCACGCTCCAGGTTCTCTTGCGCGCCCGGCAGATTGCCGTTTTTCATGAGCGCTACACCGTAATTATTATACGCGTTGGAAAGGTTACGCCGGATGACCTGTTCTTCGGGTGCGTCATTAACGGCATTGCGGAAGTATTCAATGGCATTTTGATACCGGCCTCCGGCCATCGCCTCGACGCCCTTTTTATTGTTCTCATACGCGTCACGGGAAACCGCCAAACAGGCGACAGCGCCCGCCAATAAAAAAAACACGGCAACCGCGGCGCCACCCGGCCTTACCATATTCCGGCCTTTGCCAGGCGGGCACGGTTTTCCATTTTTCTCAGGAGTTCGCGATACCGGGTGTCGGACGCGGCGTCCACACAGGCGTAGCCCAGGCGCACCAGATAGGCGTTAAGAAAAACATCATAGCCTGCGCCCTGCGGCTTAAAGATCTCTTTTTCCATTATTGTCGGGGTTTTGATATCGAATGTCCTGGCAAAGATATACGCGTAGCGGCGGCCCTGACTGTCGTGCGCGCCGGGAATGAACTCGACGCGTATTTCCTGCGAAAGATTGAGGATATTCGCTATAGCGTCCCGCGCCTCGTTGTCGAGCCTTGACAGTTTCTGGCGCGATACCCCATATCGTTCGCCGTTAAAACGATCGCTATCGCCGGCAAAAATGATCCCGCCCATTTTGACCGCGGTCCCGTTAGAAAGGCGAATGATATCGGCGTTCCCTAGACGGAACTTGGTTGTAGCGATACTGTTGGGGCCGACGACTCGGGTTACGGGAGAAGCCCCCTGTCCGTTATTGGCGCATCCGGATACAAGCCCCAGAAAGACGCTTAAGCCGATCAGGACGGGACCCGCTACCCGCATATTATTCATCTTTCAGTTGTATGGTATCCGGATTATAGGTATGATTTTTTTCATGAACTGCGACGGTCGGGGCGATGCTTGCCGATTCGCGCATATCCAAAAACGCGATACGCTCTTCTATGTCCTTCCGTTTGTTGAAGTCCGGGTTCAATTCAAGCACCCGTTCGTAATGCAAGACGGCATTTTTATTATCGTCGGTATAAATATCATAAATGAGCGCGACGTTGTAATGGGCATCTACATCGTCGGGCCGGAGCGCCAGCGCCCGTTCGTATTCCTTTATGGCATTATCGTATTGCCGGCTTTCCAGAAAATGGTTGGCCAGGTTAAAATGCATCTTTTCAGTCTCGATAACCAGGGCATCATGGCTCAGTTTTTGAACATTGCGCTCAAGCGCCGCCTTCTCGGCCTCAAGCGCCTGTAGCGATACCTTTAATTTCGCTATGTCCGATCGCATGCCTTCCTGCGCCTGGGCCGCCTTTTCCTGCTCGGCCTTGAACGTACTTTCGAGAGTCCCCTTTTCGGCGACGAGGGCACTCAGCCGGGTCGTATCCGCAGCGATCTGGTCATTAAGCGACTTTTCCATGCGGGCGCGCTCCGACGTCAGAAAATTGATCTGGGTATTCCTGTCGGTGATCGTTTTTTTAAGCGTATCCAGGCTGTCGGAAAGTTCCTTGACCTTGCCCGACAGCTCGCTGTTATTCTTCAGCGAATTGTCAAGGCTCACCCGTAAATTCGTTATCAATTCCTGCGTCTGGGCGTCCTCCGTCGGCTTAAGGCGGACCTGTTCCATCGCCTCATTCAGCTGGCGGTCCTTTGCTTTAAGATCGCTATAGAGCGTCACGAGCCCGTAAATAACGCCGGAGACCGATACTATCATAAGGATAAGCACGACAAAAATCCCGACGCTTCCGGCATTGCCTTTCGGCCTGCGGATACCGCCCGGATCGGCCTGATAATCCCGAACTATTGTTCTCGAGACCGGCTCTTCCGGTAATTCCTGTCTGACGGCGATCTTGTCCCGGAACCTTTTAAATTCCTCGTTAAGCTGGTCGCCCAGGCGCTTGGTCATAGCGAGCTCTTCTTCAAGTATTCTGTTCCGCGTCATGATCTTTTCGTTCACCAGGCGGCTCTCCGCCACTTCCGCCTTTAACTCCCGCATCTGCCCGTCATAGCGCAGTTCATTTTCCTTGGCCTGATCCGCTAAAAGCCCCTGCAGGCGTTCGATCTCTATTTGCTGGTTTTTCGCCGTAATTTCCGAATTAATAAGCACCTTCTTAAGCTCAAATTTTTTTTCGCGCTTTTGGCGGTCCTCCATTACCAGGTATACCGCTAAAAGCCCTATACTGGCGCTGAAGGCCAGGACCGATACAATAATAACCGGAAGTATTGCCATCTCTACTCCAAGTATAATGATAAATCGTCACTAGACAAATTATTCTTTTATGCCCTGAGTGTACGGCGTCGTTATATTGAATTTCCGGCACAACGCGTTGATCTCATTAATGATCCTCGAATCGTCCCTGCCGTATTCCAAAAGACCGATAAGGTAATATATCCTGTTAAACGCCCAGTTGCGCGCGATCGCGGCATCGCCTTTGCGCGCCTCGTTAAGCGATCCGATGACCATAAATTCATTGGTCTCGCCCTTGGCATCGCCGAGGAACTGGAACGAGAATTTATCCTCGCCGGTATATTTCCCGTACAACGTGAATTCCGCATTCCTGAAAAAGTCAGGCAATGACCGGGGGCAGATCTCATTCTCATCCAGGCCGCTTGCGCGGTAGCGCATATTGACCAGGATCGGGTCCTTGATCTTGTCGTACATGAGGCCTATATTCTTAGCGATCTCGAACGACCGGTCCGCATATTCGGCCCAACCGCGGTTCTTATAGGAGATAAAGTCGAGAAAATAACGGTTCACGCGCACGCCGCCGCTAAAAGCGAAAATAGGCCGTTTCCCGCCGTTAAAACGCGTGACCTCATTGATGATCCGTTTTGAATTGGTAATCCCGGACGTCGGCCTGCCGTCGGAAAAAAGAACGATGTAGGAGGGAATGATCACCTCCGGCGTCTTGATCGTCTCATGAAGCGCTTCGTACGCATCCGTCACTTCCGTCGAGCTAAGGCGGTCGATAAAGGAAAGCGCCGCTTTGATATTCGCGTCGCCGGGGTGCACCGACGACTTCCATAGCCATAACGGCTGCTCCCGAAAGGCAATGACGTTAACATAATCGCCCGGATTCAAATGTTTAAGGCAGTAGTAAACCCCCCGTTTGAACTGCTCCAGGCGTTCGGCCTGAATACTGAGCGAGCAGTCAAGAAGGAAAATGATCTCCTTAGGGAGTGTCGGAAGGCTTCCCGCTTCCCTGCCGGCGCGGATACCTATCTTAAAATACTTTTCTCCGTCCGACGGGTCCTGATACGTCGACACATCGCACATAAGAAACCCTTCCAGGTCGCCGAAGTTCGACGATCTGCCTATGGCCTGGCCTCCTTTATCCGCAAGCGCCGTGCCGATAGCTCCTCTCAAAGAATCAAGCATCCCCTGTTTCGCGCTCGGGGTAAAACCGGGCATCTTCTCGATAAAATCGCTCGAGACGGCCTCCTCCTGGGCGGAAACCGGGGGCATGATACTGGTGGGCTTATTGCTCATATGGTCGACATCGATCAGGTCGGTCCTTGTTTTACGCACCCCTTTCCCGGACGGCGGAGGCAGGGTTTTCTTGTCCGATAAGACCGGGGAAGCAGCCGGCGCCTCGAGGGGGCGCGAGACCGCTTCACGGGCCGGTTTTATGACGTCATCTTTCGCTATCTCGGTCTCGTCGAACGAGATCATCGACGGCGCGGCCTGCATGTTATTGAACCCCGCGGCATTCGCGCGCGATATCCCGCGGCGCCGCATGATCTTCCCTTTTTCGGTCCCGCGTATGGTCTTGACGTTAAAAAGCCGTTTCGTGCGGTCCATGACCGTTATGGGGCTGACGACCCTGATATAGACCGCGATCAAAACAAACACAAGGTGTAACATGACCGACAGGATCACCGCAAACGCGAACGTTCTTTTATTGCGCATAGAGGGCCTTTAACCGTTTTTGTGCATGGGCAACAGCCTTGCTTTTCGGATATTTACTGACGATCTCGGCATACGCATTCTCTGCCTCCTGGCGCATGCCGCGTGATTCAAAGATCACAGCCGAGCGCGTTAACGCCTCGGGGCAATACTGGTCGTTGGTGTACAGGATAGCGATCAACATATAGAGTTTAAGCGCATCATCCGGTTTCCCCCGCAATTCGGCGATGGTGGCAAGCTCAAAGCGCGCGCGCATGGAAACCGTATTATCGTCGGGGTTTTTTGAGATTGCCTGGTTAAATTCGGCATCGGCCTTGTCGAGGTCCCGCATCTCGAGGAATATGAGCCCTTTGCCGATATGCGCAGCGCCGACGAACACATCGACATTATTGTCGACCAGGACCGCATCGTAACTACTGATGGCCTTGGGATAATCATTGAGGGTCCGGTAAGCCTCTGCCCTGAAATATGCCGTCTCCTTGGCATGCGCGGATGCACCCTGATGCAGACTTGCCTTATCGAGGACCCGCAGGACGTCTTCGGGGCGGCTATGATCGTCATAATACTGCGCCACCCAGAGATAGACATCCATATCAAGATCGTTCTCGGGATATTCGGTAATGATACGGTCGAACGCAAGACAAGCGGCCTCATTATCTTTTTTGTCGATAAAGATAGCGGCTTTGTTCTTAAGGGCAGCATAAAAAAGAGCCTTGTTAGGCAGGGGCGCGATCTTAGAATAGTTTACCAGCGCCTCATCGTACTGCTTCAGGGCCTGAAAATTAAATCCCAGCTCAAAATATGCCTCATCCAGGCGGTTCGATTTCTGGTAAATGTTGACGAATTGAACAAAGGAGTCCCGCGCATCCTCGTAGCGCTTTTTATCGGTATATAACATGCCCAGCCTGAAAAGCACCTTCTCGCTCAAGTCGCTTTCCTTAAAGGTCGACAAAAAAAGTTTGCTCTGGGCGATCGCCTTGTCGACGGAATTCAATTTAAGCGCGATAAGAATAGCGTTATACAACGCCTCCCGGCGTTTGTCGGTATCTTTTCCTTCAGAAAAATATCGTGTAAAAAGTGCGGCTGCGTCCTCGTTATCGCCGAGGGATTTTTTAGCGTACGCCATGCTGTACATCGCGTTGTCGAATACCGGCGAGAGAGGATATTCCTTTTGGAGACGGCTGTAACAGACGATAGCCTCTTTATAATCGCCGAGGCCGTACAACGTTTCCGCCTTGAGAAAAAGGACATAATCGTTATCCGTCCCGGCCGCTCCTAATAATGTGTCGGCAAGAGATCCGGCATCGGCGAATTTTTTCGCCTTTATAAGCGCCTCGAGCTTTTTGACCAGCGCCTTATGCCGTTCGTTCTCGTTAAGGTTAGCGATGGAAAGGAGCCTGTCCGTGACACCGACCGCCTCGTCATAACGGCCGAGCTCGAGGTACCCCTGTGCCGTTATATAAAAAACCTCGAAGAATTTTCTATCCGGCACGATCGAGGCTTGATAGGCCGCATACTCTTCGACAAGCCGGTCGTAGAGCGCGGCGTTATAGAGAGCCAGGAGCATGTTGCCGAGAGCGTCGGGAGCCAATGCATGCGAACGATATCGTTCGAACAACATTTTGAACGTGCCGGCCGCATCGGCATAGTCGCCGGCTGAAAACTGCGCGTTTCCCTTTCGGTAAAGGCTTACGCCGCGCAATGCATCGGTCCCGGCGGAGGTAAATCCGTCGTCATAGTACCGGACCGCCCGGCCAAAATCCTGGC
>JAQURW010000130.1 GCA_028715425.1 Candidatus Omnitrophota bacterium | reverse complement strand
TCCGACCGATCCCGTGGTACCTCCGACCGATCCCGTGGTGCCTCCGACCGATCCCGTGGTGCCTCCGACCGATCCCGTGGTACCTCCGACCGATCCCGTGGTGCCTCCGACCGATCCCGTGGTACCTCCTGCAGAGCCGCCGGATACTGGCAGTACTCCTACAGACCCGCCGGATTATGGCATAGATCCGGTAGAACCGCCGATAATAGTAGATCCGATCACGGATCCCGGCATACCGACTGACCCGGTAATCACGGATCCTGGTAACCCTGGACTGCCGCCGACAGACCCATGGACGCCGGGGCCTGGTAATCCGACGGATCCGACCGATCCGGGGAATTTCCCACCCCCTTGGGTCATGCCTGATCCTGATCCCACGCATCCCGTCGACCCGATCGATCCGGAACCAGTGGATCCCGGCATGCCTGATGACGGAGACCCCCGAGGGGACCTTGTTCAACCGACATTAAGTTACGTCAGGGCCGGAACGGATTATATTCTGACATGGAACAGTGTAAATCATGGGGTGTGGTATACACTCCAGTGGCATCTTCTGGATGACAGCCACGATATTTGGTGTGATATATCACCGTATGCATATTCACCACATACACTCACGAGGTCTTATGCCGGCAAAGATGTGCGGGTGAAGGTTGAGGACACGGCAGGACATTGGACCTTCTCGAATATCGTTAACTTGGCAATGCCGGATTTAAAGATCCCTGAATTAAAATATACCGTCGATGGCGGCGGCAATTTTCATTTGACGTGGACCGAGTTCCCGGACGCGGCCAGTTATGCGATTTATCTTATACCACCGCATTCATCAGTGCCGTATTTAGAACGTGGAGGTCTGTGGGAACCAAAGTATACGTTAAACTATACGTATTGCGGCTTCGCTGTATATGTCACGGCAGGGTGGGATGAATTCGGCCGTGTACGGAGATCGAACATTGTCCTTCTTGATGATCCCGACAAGGACAAGAGGATACATCTGGCGTACACATGCCCCCGGGGTGCCCCGAGATCTCAGAGATTTCATCTTCAATGGAGCAATAGGCCAAGCAATGTGACCGGATGGGTCATAAAATGGGGGACCTCGCCCGGTGCGTGTGTCTATGATTATGGCGCGTTGAATAGTTCGATAATCGATATTCCGAATACGTTTGCGGGTAAGTTTTTTCAGATTATCGGAATAACCGATGATGGTTCGCCATTTCTTTATTCAAATGAGATACAGCTTAATGAATACGTCTAGTTCATAAGTTTGATGTATCGAGAACCCGCCGCGCAGGCCGGCCCAAGCCCCCCCTGCGCGGCCTGCCTAAGCCCATAAATCAGTTGCGGGGGGTGGGTGTTTGGGTTATAATCAAATCCATGCAGGTATCCCGAAAACTAAATATGGTCCCGATTTCAAGGTGCGCATTGATTTCGTGATATTTTTGCCGGGTGAGATAGGAGGCAAAAATTAAAAAAGCAGTCGAGGTGCGCGAGGGCAATCTGATCTTGATCAATAACGAGATCTTCAAGGTCGAAGAGATCGACCTTAAGGGCTCGGCCAAGGCTCACAAGACCGTCAGCCTCAAACTGCGCAGCATACCCGAAGGGAAATTCAAGGAGATCACCTTAAACCACGAAGACAAGGTTGACGAGGCCGTGGTCGTACACAGGAAGGCAGCCTATTCATACAGCGACGGCGATAGTCACTATTTCGCCGACCCGGAGACCTTTGAACAGTATCCGTTAAGAAAAGAATTGGTCGGCGGTAAAGAAATTTTTCTAAAAGAAGAACTGGATATTCATATCGTATTCTATCAGGACGCTCCGATCGAGGCGGTCTTTCCCAAACGCGTGCGCCTCAAGGTCGCGAACGCCGACAAGGGCGTGCACGGCGGCGGCGAGACGACCTTTAAAAAAGCGCGGCTTGAGAACGGGATGGAGATCGACGTGCCGCAGTTTGTCGTCGAGAACGATATCGTAGAGGTCGATACGGATACGGGCCACTACGTAGACCGGGTCCAGGAATAACTTCAAACAATCCGGCTTGCCCTTTAAATGGAGCGGTGCTATAATGCCCGCATGAATCCCTCTGATAGATATTCTCCAGGTATACGACCAGCAGTAAAGATGTTTCCCAAAAAGGGGAGGAGTTCCCTGAAAAGCAGGGAACTCACCGCCGAAATTATTGCCGTAGGAACCGAACTTTTACTCGGCGCGATCGTCAACACGAACGCAGCTTATCTTTCCCGCAAACTCGCCTCAATAGGCATCAACGTCTATTATCAGACGACCGTCGGGGATAACCCAGAACGCATCCAGGCCGCTATACGGCTTGCCTTGTCACGGTCTGATATTGTCATTACCAGCGGCGGGTTAGGCCCGACCGTAGACGATATAACCTTGCCCATGATCGCCAAGGCGATCGGAAGGCCCATGGTATTTAAAAAATGTATCATGGATGAAATAAAAAAATATTTCCGTGCTAGAGGGATAAACAGGATTACCTGCAATGTCGAACGACAGGCATATATGCCCGAAGGGGCTGTATGTTTTATCAATACCGTCGGCACTGCGGCCGGGGTGGCTATCCATGCGGGAAAAGCGGTTATCATAGCTCTGCCCGGCCCGCCCAGGGAACTGGAACCTATGTTTGACAGCACGATCATCCCGTATCTCAGGAAAAAAGGATGCGCCGGGACCGGTGTCATTAAAACCCGCACTATTCAATTGACCGGCATTTTCGAATCGGCTGTCGACAGCCGCGCAAAAGACCTCCTTGAACTTTCGGGTTCCAGAACCGTGGGGATCTATTCCAAGCCCGGCATGGTCGAGTTGAAAATAACCGCCAAGGCAAAAAGTGCCCGCGAAGCCGAAAAAAAGATCAAGCCGGTCGAACTTGAGATCAGAAAGCGGTTCGGCGATTTTATCTTTGGTACCGACGGGGAGACTCTTGAACAGGTTGTCGGCAGATCGCTGGCCGGCAGGGGACTGACCATTGCGATGGCTGAGTCATGCACCGGCGGCCTTATCGGCCATCGCCTGACCGAGGTAAGCGGGAGTTCGCGGTACTTCGTGATGGGCGTTGTGTCATATTCAAATCCCGCAAAAAAGGCGATACTTAACGTTAAGCACGAAACGCTTGCCAGGCACGGCGCGGTCAGCAGGGAAGTCGCCCGTGAAATGGCGTTAGGTATACGCGCGATATCAGGCGCTGATATCGGCCTTGCGGTAACCGGTATCGCCGGCCCGACCGGAGGTACCACGAAAAAACCCGTCGGCCTCGTCTACATCGCCTTATCTTCGAAAGGGCGGACGCAGATACGTGAGTGCCGGTTCACCGGTGATCGTTCCTCGATCAAATGGCGCACGTCCTCAGCAGCGTTGGATTTGATCCGGCGGTCGTTGAAATAAAACCGGCTCGAAGGCACACCCCAAACGGCCTTGAAGGATAGCTATGCGATTATTTATTGCAATAGATATTTCTGACGAGATCAAAGCCGCGCTGGCTTCGGCCCAGGAACGATTGAAGGCCAGCCGGGCAGACGTCAAATGGATCCGGCCTGAGAATATGCACTTGACCCTGAAATTTCTGGGTGAGGTGTCGGAAGACAAGGCGCCGGATATCGTACAGGCCCTTGAAACGACAGCAGCCGGCTACTCGAGATTCGACATAAGCCTGTTTAAGCTCGGTGCGTTCCCGAAACTTGATTTTCCGAGGGTTATATGGGCCGGTATCGATACAAACTGCGGTCTTGTAGAAGAAATAGCCGGCCGCATCGATGAGGAATGTGCAAAACTTGCGTTTAAGAAAGAAGCCCGGCCTTTCAGCGCTCATCTGACCATCGGCCGTGTTGGCTCGCTTACAAATAAAGATTCGCTTAAAGAACTTCTATTGGCGATTACCCTGCCGGCTCTAAATTCGGTCGTTCGGGAGATTGTCCTTTATAAGAGTGTTTTAACGCCCCAGGGACCTGTTTATACGCCGGTTCACAAGGCCCCCTTCAAGTAAATAAATTGTCCTTTACAAAGCCTACATAGGTCCATTATAATATAGACTCTTATTACGATATGGAGTCCTGTGCTCGGGCATAGGGTTCTACCGCACATTTAAGGAAAGGAGCAGGTAATGGCCTTAAAAAAGAAAGAACATGTTGAAAAAGAAGAATCTACGGTCAAATCGGATGAGGCGGTCAAAGACCGGGATTCCACGAAGGAAAAGGCGCTGACCATGGCGCTTAGTCACATTGAGAAAGAGTTCGGGAAGGGGTCTATAATGCGCCTCGGCCAGGATTTTAAGGCCGATGTGAACGCTATTCCGACCGGGACGGTCGCTGTCGACCAGGCGCTTGGCATAGGAGGGGTTCCGCGGGGAAGGATCGTTGAAATATACGGCCCGGAGGCCAGCGGGAAGACGACCTTGTGCCTCAGTATCATTGCCCAGGCACAGAAAATGGGCGGCCAGGCCGCGTTTATAGACGCCGAACACGCGTTTGATTCGTCATATGCCAAGATAATCGGCGTTAACCTTGACGAGCTTTTGATATCCCAGCCCGATACCGGGGAACAGGCATTAAGCATCGCCGAGATGCTGGTAAAATCAAATGCCCTGGATATCATTGTCATCGATTCTGTTGCGGCGCTGACCCCGAAACACGAGATCGAAGGGGATATGGGCGATTCCCATGTGGGGCTTCAGGCGCGGCTGATGAGCCATGCCCTTCGTAAGCTTACCGGTATTATCAGTAAGTCGAAGACGTGCATGATCTTTATCAACCAGATTCGCATGAAGATCGGCGTCATGTTCGGGAATCCGGAAACGACACCCGGCGGCAACGCCCTTAAGTTCTATTCATCGGTCCGGATCGATGTGCGCCGTATCGCAACGCTCAAGAAAGACGAGTTGGCTATCGGTTCCCGCATCAAGGCGAGCATCGTGAAGAATAAGGTTGCTCCGCCCTTCAGGAAAGCGGAATTCGACATCATGTATGACGAGGGGATCTCCCGTTCCGGAAGCCTCCTGGACCTGGGTGAGACGAGCGAAGTGATCAAAAAGGTCGGGACCTGGCTTTCCTACGAAGACGAAAAGATCGGCCAGGGAAGGGAAAACGCCCGTGAGTTCCTGAAGGCGAACCCGAAAGTCATGGACAAGATCGAGAAAGAGATACGCGAGAAACTTCAGATAAAATAATTGCATGGATGCATTGAGCAAGGCGCGGCAGTACGCACACCTGTTATTGCGCGTAAAGCCGCGCAGCGAACGGGATATCGCGGAACGGCTTGCCGCAAAGGGGTTTGACGACGGGATCATAACATCGGTCGTCAGGCAGCTTGCGGCCGAAGGGGCCGTCGATGACCGTGCGCTGGCGAGGATGTGGGTAGAAAAAAGGCTGCTCGGAAACCCGCGCTCAAGTTCATTAATCAAACAAGAACTTGTCGATCAGGGCATCGGCGAAGACGTTGCCGACCAGGTTCTCAAGGCTGAACCGGTTGACGATAGGGCACAGGCCCGGCGTGTCATCGACGAGACGAAAAAAAGGCTCACCGGTATGTCCGGTGAGAAGATGAAGAAGCGGCTTTTTGACGCGCTGTTACGCCGCGGATTCAGCGAAGAGCTGGCAGAAGGGCTGTTGAGCGAACTATGATGACGGCAAACGAGATACGGACAAAGTACCTGGAATTTTTCAGGTCAAAAGGGCACACGATCGTGCCCAGCGATTCGCTGGTGCCGGCAAACGATCCGACGCTCCTTTTCACGGGCGCCGGTATGAACCAGTTCAAGGAGCAGTTTATCGGGAAGAATATCACGTATCGCCGCGCAACGTCCAGCCAGAAGTGCCTGAGGACCGGCGATCTCGAAAACGTGGGCCGGACCAGCGGCCATCATACTTTTTTCGAGATGCTGGGCAACTTTTCGTTCGGTGACTATTTTAAGAAAGAGGCATGCTCCTGGGCATGGGAGTTTATGACCGGGGTTCTCACGATACCCCGCGAACGTTTATGGATATCGGTATATCAGGACGACCGGGAGGCCTATGATATCTGGAAAGATATCGTCGGGATCAAACCGGAGCGGATGGTGAAATTCGGCGCAAAGGATAATTTCTGGCCGTCGAATGCGCCCACAGACGGGCCTGACGGCCCGTGCGGCCCCTGTTCGGAGATCTATTATGACTGGGGCGCCGATACGGGGTGTAAGAAGAGCGACTGCAGTCCGGCCTGCAGCTGCGGCCGGTTCATCGAGGTATGGAATCTTGTATTTACCCAATTTAACCGGGTCGGTGTCAATGATCTGAAACCGCTCCCGAGCAAGAATATCGATACCGGCATGGGGTTGGAACGTATCACGGCGGTCATACAGGGCGTTAAAACAAATTTTGAAACAGATCTTTTTCAGCCGATCATACAGGAGTTGAAACTCTATGCGCGTAATGCGAATACTCCGGCGCTCAATGCCATGACCGATCATTTGCGCGCGAGCGTTTTTACTATTGCTGACGGGGTCAGCCCGTCCAATGAAGAACGGGGATATGTCGTAAGGAAACTGATCCGGCGCGCGTATCTTTTAGGGAACATACGCGAACCGTTCTTGTATAAGGCTGTTCCGCGTATCGTCAGTGTCATGGAGTTGCCGTATCCTGAGCTCAAGGCCGGGCGTGAACATATTTCAGCCATTATTAAAGAAGAAGAAGAGAAGTTCCGGAATACCCTTATAGCGGCGTTGCCAAAACTCGAAGAGATCGTTCACCGTTATCGCGGCGAGCGGCGCATCCCCGGTCCCGAGATATTTAAATTAACGGATACCTTTGGGTTACCGTTCGAGGTGATTGCGGATCGTGCCCGGGAATTGGGGTATTCGCTTGATGAATCCGGCTTCGAAGCCCTTATGGATGAGCGCAAGGAACTTTCGCGTTCAGGCAGCAAGATTACCGGCAGTATTTTTGTCGAAGGGAGCTTTGCCAAAGCGCCTCTTCCGCCTGTCGAGGATAAGGATCCTTTGACGGCAACTATTG
>JAQURW010000129.1 GCA_028715425.1 Candidatus Omnitrophota bacterium | reverse complement strand
AGATATGGCTAATATAAAAGAACTATCAAAAATTCCGGAGAGACTAAGCGGCGGGCACAGGCTCTGTGCCGGATGCGGCGCATCGATAGCCGTGCGGCAGGTGCTTATGGGGACCAAGGACCATGTTGTCATAGGGTCCGCGACAGGATGCCTGGAAGTATCGACGACGATATATCCTTATACGGCATGGAGGGTACCGTTCATCCACAATGCGTTTGAGAACGCCGCCGCGACCATGTCCGGTGTTGAAACGGCGTACCGCGCCCTTAAGAAACAGGGGAAGATCACCAAGGAAATTAAATTTGTGGCATTCGGCGGCGACGGCGGTACGTATGATATCGGTATCCAGTCGCTTTCGGGCGCGCTTGAACGCGGCCATAATTTTGTCTACGTATGTTACGATAACGAAGCGTACATGAATACCGGTATACAACGCTCGAGCGCGACGCCGTTCGGCGCGTCCACAACGACGCAGCCTGCCGGCAAGGCAAGTTTCGGCAAGACACAGAACCGTAAGGACCTTACCGCTATTATCGCGGCGCATAATATTCCCTATGTAGCGCAGGCATCCATATCGCACTGGAACGACCTGGTCACCAAGGCTGAAAAGGCCTTCAAGGCTAACGGCCCGGCATTTTTGAATATCCTTGCTGTATGCCACCGGGGCTGGCGCTCAAAAGAGAATGACGCTGTCGGTGTTTCTAAACTGGCGGTTGAAACGGGATTTTGGCCGCTTTTTGAGGTCGAGAACGGCGCCTGGAAGATAACCTACCGGCCTAAAGAAAGAAAACCTGTCGTCGAGTTCCTGAAGGTACAGGGTCGTTTTAAACACCTGTTTTCCGAAGAGAATAAACCTGCCCTGGAGCAAATGCAGAAATCCGTTGATGCGAACTGGGAGCGACTTGAGCGGTTTGTGACGGCGGGTTGCAGGATATCTAACCCTTCTTAACCGGCCAGATCCGAGATCAGCTTATTGGTTTCAGTCCATCCTATGCGGGTTATATTGATGCCCGCGAGTGTTTCCCCGTAGATAAGCGGCGATGATTTTTGCCAAACGACCTTACCGTAGCATACGATCGGTTCGGTGTTGTCTGTTTTTTGTATGGACATCCTGAGAAGATTTTCCCTGTTCAAAAGTCCCGCAAAGCGGAGCTTAAGACCTGTCCTGGATGCGTTCTCCGCGACGGCATGAACAGGCCTGTCCGCCGGGTTGTCGGCATTTTCACAGCATACGTTATAATAGACCGGGATGCGCGGATAGCGTCTTCGTTCGGTATTTTCCATGGAAATACTCCGTGGGTTAGAGGTTGTAAAAAAAATTTATCCGTTCAACACGAATCTACTATACACGAAATCTATCTCAAAATGGTAACGAAAATGTAACAGGACTGTAAAAGAAATCCCCCATCCTCCCCCTCTTTATTAACGGGGGGGAGAGTGGATTTTTCTTATCATACCTTACTGTCCTTTGGTATGCAAGAAGATTTTAAACCGATTTACAATTCAATTTTTTTGTGGTATATTCGTGGTGCATAATCATTCCTTAAGAAAGGAGACCGTTTTTTATGAGCATCACGAAACGCAGACAGATACGCTATAAACAAAGAGTGCGTAGGAAAAAGAGACGGGCAAACCTGAAAAAGAAAGGGCTTGATCCCGAACAGCATTATCACGGCGGTATTTGTCTGGGCATACCTAAAGATAGATAATCCTATTCACTATCAAGGCGGTCAGTATGTTTGGCATCGGCATGGGTGAACTTTTGGTTATCCTGGTGATCGCGCTTCTTTTGTTCGGCGCGAACCGGTTGCCGGAGATAGCGCGGGCCCTGGGCAAGGCGGTCAAAGAATTCAATAAAGCGGCTCAGGGGCTTGATGATGAGGCCAGGCAGAAACAGGTGCCTGAGAAAAAGGACAGCCCGTCTGAAAAAAAAGACGGCTCCCCGTTATGACAGGCGGGATGAGCCTCCTGGAGCATCTTGAAGAATTGCGGCGGCGCATTATCCTTTGCCTTATTATCGTTATCCTGGCGACGGTAGCTGCCTACCTGGTATCGGGGCGGCTTATAGCCTTTCTCCTCCGGCCTATCGGCAACGTTGTTTTTACTTCTCCTGACGAGGCATTCCTGGCGTATATCAACGTGTCGCTTTTTGCGGGCCTGGTCATGTCATGCCCGTTCATCCTCTATCATATCTGGCGTTTTGCCGCAGGGGGATTACGCGTCGTTGAAAAGAGCTATGTGTTCATTTTCGGGCCGCTCTCGCTCGTCCTGTTTGCCGTCGGAGCGCTTTTCGGTTATTTCGTAATCGTTCCCATCGGCATACGCTTTCTTTTGAGCTTTGCGGGCGCCTCTATTACCCCTATGATCAGCATAGGGAAGTATCTTGCGTTCACCTGCAGCCTTACCCTTGCGTTCGGGATAACTTTTGAATTGCCGCTGGCGATACTTTTCCTGACAAAACTGGGCCTCGTGACGCCGCGGTTCCTGGCGAAAAAAAGACGATACGCGATACTGGTCATTTTCATTGTTTCAGCCATCCTTACGCCGCCGGACGTAATGAGCCAGTTCCTTATGGCGGGGCCTCTCGTGGTGCTCTATGAACTCAGCATACTGCTTTCGCGATTCGTCTATCGCGCTCCTGCCGATGCCCCATATGGGCGGTAACAGTAAGGTTTTGGCAAGTTAGAGGAAACGCGATTGTTAGAGTGGTTTTGGATGTCGCTCACAAAGGTATCATACCCGGCTTTCCTGAGACCTGAACGGTAAAATCCTATTGTGCCATATTATTTTGTGTGTTATACTTACTTCTAAATTATGCGCTGTTTAAGTCTTATACGCAGTGCCGCCATACTGATAGGCATATCTTTATTTGCCATCCCGGCTTATTCCGATGGCATGCCGGACCTCGTTCCCCAGGGCAGTCTCACGGGTTTCAAGAAAACGTCGCCGGTCGTCGTGAACGGCGACCATGTCGAATATCTGAATGACCAGAAAAAGATCGAAGCGACCGGTAACGTCAGCGTAACGTACGGCGACGTGAAACTGACCTGCGACCGCATCACGGTGTTTACCGATACCAAGATCGGCAAATGCGAGGGCAACGTAAAGGTCGTCCAGGTTGATAAGACGTTCACCGGCCAGAGCATCGAGTATAATTTTGAACAAAAAACCGGCAAGATCCTTGACGGGACGCTGTCCGCCACACCGATATCCGGCCGCGCCCAGGAGGTCGATAAGGTCTCTGATAAGGAAGTGATCCTGCGTGAAGGGTATGTCACGACCTGCGATGACGATCATCCGCATTACCGGATCCGCTGCCGTGAGGTCGAGTTTTATATCAACGACAAGATCGTCGCCAAACATGTCTTTTTTTATGTGGGCAATACCCCTGTCTTTTACATGCCGTATTTTGTCCAGCCCCTCCAGGACCCCAAGACGAAAATAACCGTGGTGCCCGGATACACCGGCGATTGGGGGTATTATGCCCTGACCGCATATCGGTATTACCTGAACGAGCAGTGCAAGGGGTATCTCAGGCTTGATTACCGGACCAAAAAAGGCTTAGGCGAAGGCATAGATTATAACTATAACCTCGAGAAACTCGGGGAAGGAAATGCCCGGTATTATTATACGCATGAGAACGACGCCCTCGTCCTGAACCCGGAGGGGCAGGTCCGCGACCGGTACCGGTTCCAGTACAAGCATCTGCTCGATTTTGACGAGCGGACGCAGGGGACCATGGAAATCAACAAGATGAGCGATTCGGATATGATCAAGGATTATTTCTTTACGGAACTTGAGGACGGGTGGACGCCTGATAATTACCTGTCGATAATCAACCATAACGATAACTACAGTTTTCAGGTATTTGCGCGCAAACGTTTCGACGACTTTGTGTCCACGGTCGAACGCATGCCCGAGATGAATCTTCAGGTCTACAACCAGAAATTATGGGACACCCCGCTTTATTATGAGAATACCATGTCATTCTCGAACCTCAACAAGGAGTATGCCACCCTCGATAATACCGAACATGAAGAGGCGCTCAGGTTCCATACGTACAACAAGGTGTCATATGTGACCAAACTTTTTAAGTTCTTATATACGACGCCGTACGCCGCGACGCGGCAGACGTACTATTCCGAGAACAGGTTCGGCGACAATAACCTCTTACGGGAAATATACGAATACGGCATCGATTTCAGCAGCAAATTTTACCGTATCTTTGATACGGACTCAAAGTCCCTGAACCTTAACAAACTCCGTCACGTCATAACCCCGACGGTCGGTTTTCATCACCGCCACCAGCCGAGCATCTCACCGTCTAACCTGCACCAGTTTGACGAGGTGGATGCGCTGGACTACGAGAACCTTATCGCCCTCGGCCTGGAGAACAAGCTTCAGACGCGCAGGCCCACAGGCGACGATACCTTCGAGTCATATGACCTGGTAAGGCTTCTTATCTCGACTAATTATCTCTATCGGCTCAAAAAAGGGAACCTCGAATCCAAAGGGGACGGGAGGCTGTCCGATATTACATACGATCTCGAGGTCAACCCTTATGACTGGATCTCCGCCAAGACCACTATCGTGGAATACGTGAAGGATTACAATTTTTCACGATCGATCAAACATGCCACGAGCGATTTGGTGTGCACCCTCGGCGAGACCTGCGACTTCGGCATAGGCCATATTTACGATGACACGACCGGGGATCAGGCAAGCCAGTTCACCACCGAGGTCAACTATAAGTTCAATAAAGACTGGTCCTTCAGGATCTATGAACGTTTTGATGCCCATAAGAACACATGGCAGGAACAGGAATACACTATTTATAAGGATTTTCACTGCTGGCTGGGCGAGCTGAGTTTCAATATCGGCGACGGGTTCGCGGTATGGATGGTGTTCCGCCTTAAGGCATTCCCTGATACCCCTATAGGTTTTAAACGGACCTATCGCAGGCCTGCCATAGGCTCGACTGAGCGCTGATATTGAACGGTAAGATGATGTTGACGTGCCACACCGTCATTCTGAGCGAAGCGAAGAATCTATGTTAAAGATTCTTCGTCGGGTTTCATTTTGTTCGACCCTCCTCAGAATGACAAAAATGAAAGATGATATTCTTCTACTTTTTTATTGATTCCGGCATAAACTCAATGATATAATTTTACTCTATATCAGCTATAGGGAGGGCGCGTGAAGATATCGATCATCGGGAGCGGGTATGTCGGTCTGGTAACGGGTACCTGTTTCGCGGATCTCGGGAATAACGTCATCTGCACCGATAATGACCCGGCCAAGATAGAGGCTTTGAAAAAGGGCAAGGTTACGATGTATGAGCCCGGCCTTGAAGAGCTCATCAGCCGCAATAAGAAAGAAGGGCGCCTTAAGTTTACGGGCAACATCAAAGAGGCTATCACAAAAAGCGATATCATATTTATCTGTGTCGGCACGCCGTCGCGCGACAACGGCGAGGCCGATCTTACCTACATCGAGAACGTCGCGCGCTCTATCGCCGCGTATCTGGATTCTTATAAGTTGATCGTCGAAAAGAGCACGGTGCCTGTCGAGACCGGCGAGCGGATCAAGGAGGTCATCAGGTCCGAAAAAGGCGAGCGCGCAAAATTCGATGTCGCCTCGAATCCTGAATTCCTGAAAGAGGGTTCAGCGATCGACGATTTTTTACACCCCGACCGCGTTGTCATCGGTGTCGAATCGGATAAGGCGAAGATGATCCTTATAGAACTTTATAAACCCTTGAACGCCCCGCTCGTGGTGACGGATATTAAGGGCGCCGAGATCATAAAACATGCCTCGAACTCGTTCCTTGCCACCAAGATATCGTTCGTTAATGCCCTAAGCGCCATCTGCGAGCGCGTGGGCGCCGATGTCGTCGAGGTCAGCCGCGGCATCGGTATGGATAAAAGGATCGGCATGAGCTTCCTGAACGCCGGGGTCGGGTACGGCGGCAGCTGTTTTCCTAAGGATATAGACGCGTTTATTCACATATGCGAAAAACTGGGCTATGACTTTGGCCTTTTGCGCGAGGTCAAAAAGATCAATGCCCAGCAGAAATTGACCGTCATAAAAAAGGCAGAGGGCCTTCTGTGGAACCTGCCGAAAAAAACGATCGGCGTATTAGGCCTTTCGTTCAAGCCTAATACCGATGACATACGTCAGGCGCCTTCGGTCGAGATTATCCGCGAGTTCCAGGAGCGGGGATGCCTGGTCAAGGTATATGATCCGAAGGCCATGCCGAAGGCCAGGGAGGTCCTGAGCAAGGTCACGTTCTGTAAAAATGCCTACGACGTCGCGCGGGGCGCCGATTGCCTCATCGTGGTGACGGAATGGAACGAGTTCAAGGAACTGGATTTCGTGAAGATAAAAAAACTTCTCAAACAGCCGGTTATAATCGACGGCCGCAATATTTATGATCCGCGGCTGATGCAGAAAATGGGGTTCCGGTATGCCGCTGTCGGCAGAAACATACGAAAGGCTTAACATGATGATCGACGGTGTCAGGGTCAAAACGCTCAAGATTATCCCCGACGACCGGGGACGTCTTATGGAGATATTACGATGCGACGAAGAGGCCTTTAAAAAATTCGGCCAGGTATATATGACGACCGTTTTCAAGGATGTCGTAAAGGCCTGGCATTTCCACAAGATCCAGACCGATAATTTTGCCTGTATCCGGGGGAAGATCCGCCTCGGCCTTTATGACGCCAGGAAGGATTCTCCGACGTATGCAAAGGCCCAGGAGATCGTGATGGGTATCGATACGCCTCTTTTGGTGACGATCCCGAACCTGGTCTACCACGGTTTTAAAGGGATGAGCGACGAAGAATCGGTTATCATCAATACCCCGACCGAACCGTATAACCGGGCGCATCCCGACGAATACCGCCTGGACCCGTTCGACAACGATATCCCTTTTGATTGGAGGTAATGATGTGTCTTAAAGGTGTAGTCTTGGCCGGCGGACTGGGGAACGGGCTCTATCCCCTGATATAGATCACCAATCAGCA
>JAQURW010000128.1:595-7334 GCA_028715425.1 Candidatus Omnitrophota bacterium | reverse complement strand
CCTTGATGTATCGGGAGGCAGATATATTTATACTCCCGTCGATAAACGAGGGCATGCCCTTAAGCCTGGTCGAGGCTATGGCCTCGGGGCTGGCCGTGATCGCTACCGATCTGCCGTCCCTTGACAGGCTTGTCGAAGACGGGACAAACGGCTATCGGGTCGCGACACGCGACAGCCGTTCAATAGCGGCGGCGATCGTACGGTATCTTGAAGGAGGGCCGGGCCTGTCAACAAAGCACGGCGAGGCCTCGCGGACCAGGGCGTTATTATTCCGTTGGAGCGAGACTGCCCGACAGTATAGCGGTTTATATGCCAGGATATGCCATGCCTAAATTATTTGTTTCGATCACGATCGATACAGAGCCCGATGCGGATATACGCTGGCGGATCAGATATCCTTTTGCCTTTAGCTCGGTCACCCGGGGTATCCCTGGCATCCTTCGGCCGCTTTTTGACCGGTATGGCATCAGGCCGGTGTACTTTGTGTCGCCGGCAGTTCTGGAAGACCAGGCTGCTCAAGGCGTACTCGCGGCCGAGGCCGCGGCCGGCGCTGAGATCGGCAGCCATCTTCATATCGAGGATTTTTCCCTTTCTCCGGCCGGCCAAAAACGCGATTTTGCCTGTTACGCTTACCCCGACGATGTTGAATACGATAAGATCAAGAGGCTGGATGAGCGCATCCGCCGTACGCTCGGGGTTATTCCCGCCAGTTTCAGGGCAGGCCGGTTCGGGGCGGATATCGGGACGGCACGGTCGCTGGTAAAACTCGGTTATCACGTCGACGCGAGCGTGACCCCCCATATCGATTGGTCGCCTAAAGGCGGGCCTGATTTCAGGGAGTATCCTGACCAGCCCTATTTTGTCGATGTCGGCGGCGGCACGTTCAACGGCACCGACAGCCGTTCCTCTCTCCTTGAAGTCCCGGTTACCATCGGCGGGAAACGTTTCCCCGGGCTGCCGGAAAAGTGGTTTTTGCGGCGTTGGCTCAGGCCAAGTTTTATGACGGTGATCGAGCAGAAATTGTTGATCGGAAATTTCATCGAACAGTACCGGAACGAACCTGTCTGTGTCCTCTGTATGATGTTTCATACGACCGAGCTGATGCCCGGGGCATCGCCGTATGTCAGGACCGGGCGCGATCAGGCCATGTTTATTAGACGCCTGGATGCTGTCGCAGGTTATTTGAAGGCGCGCGGCGCTATGTTTGTGACTCTCGAGGATATCTATCGTGAATATGCCGAATTACGAACGGTATAAAAAAAAGCCGCGTATATCCGCTCTGGAAGACCGGATAAGTTGCCTGATCTGGAAGGGCCCTTCGGACAAGGTTATCCTTCCGTTTATCGGCGGCATTCACGGTATGAAGGTTTGCGATGTAGGGTGCGGTCCAGGCGCCTATGCGCGTATTTTTCTGGAACAGGGTAACAGTGTCACCGGTGTCGATAAAAATCCCGGCCGTTGCGCCGTCCCGATAACGGTATACAATGAAGACGCGGCTGACTTTGCGCACTGCCTGGATAGCGCCTGTGATGTTGTCTTTTCGGCATGGCTGACCGAATATCTCGACGGGGAACAGCTGGAAAAATTTTTTTGCCAGGCTTATCAGGCCTTGAAGCCCGGAGGCACGTTTATTACCACGGTTATCCGTACGCGCGGGTGGGGATGGTTATATGTGACCATGGCGCGAAGATTCCGCGGTATCAGGAAATATTATTACCCTCAAGCCTTGGTGTCCGACACACTTTCGAAAGCACAATTTACTTCTGTTCGCGTGCTTACGTTGCCGGGGGCCCTCGGACTTCCGTGGGCAGAGTTATATAGTGCGCAGAAATTATGAAAACAAACGTTATACTCTTTGTCAGCGACTTGAGGATCGGCGGCACTGAAAAAAATGTCACTGCGATAGCCGGGTCCCTTGACCGCTCACGTTTCAATGTTACCGTGTGTTGCCACAACCGGACAGCGCTGCCTCGTTTTCCTGCGTGCGAAAATATGCCGCCGGTCCTCGTTATCCCCTGGAAACATCGCGCTATCTTCCGGAACGGTAAAGCCATTACGCTGGTCAATCCGTTCCGTTTTATACAATGGTGCATTTTTATTGCGCGGCACCGCAGGGATGTTCTTCATTTTTTCGGTTTTCCGCTTATTTACCTTGGTGCGATTGTCGGGGGTATTGCCGGGTGCCGGAGGATCATTACGACGGTCCAGGACAGGGATGTCTGGAAGAGGCCGGTACATCACATGCTTGACCGTTGTGTCTATCGGATAGCTTCCCGTATCATCTGCGATAGTATCGGGTCGCGCCATTTTGCCGTTCGCGCCGGGCGGATCCCCGAAGACAAACTGGTCACTATTTATGACGGGGTGGATCCTCGGGCGGTTGCCGTAACACGGGACAGTGCCGTGCTCAAAGCGGAACTCCATCTTGACGGCCGGGCACCCATTGCCGGCGTGATCGCCAGGCTCGACGTAAAGAAAAAAGGCCAGGACATTTTTATCGATAGCATACCCGATATCCTGCGCGCATATCCGGAAGCGCGTTTTCTTATCGTCGGGTACGGTGAAGACGAAACGTTACTGAGAACCATGGCCGATGACCGGGGGCTGACGGGCAAAGTTATCTTTGCCGGCGCGCGGACAGACCTCGGCAATGTGCTGTCGATACTCGATGTTGTCGTTATCCCTTCGCGGTGGGAGAGTATCCCGAAGGTCCTCGTAGAGGCCATGGCTATGGGTAAGGCTGTTATTGCTGCCGATGCCGGCGATATGGCTGAAGTGATATGCGACGGGGAAAACGGTATCTTGATACCTTCAGGGAACAGCGCGATATTAAGCGAGAAGGTCAAGCTTCTTTTTTCATCGCCCGAAAAGCGTACCGCGTTGGGAGAAGAGGCACGGAAGACCGTTAAGCGGTCATTTTCTATCGAAAAGGGTATCCGGGAACTTGAGACGGTCTATGAAAGGTGTTCAGGCGGATGAAGATACTTTTAATTTCATGCGCCCCTCCGCAGGGGGTGAACGAATTTCCCTCAACCGGGTTATTGTACCTGGCAAGTGTCGGCCGCAGCCGCGGCCATGAGGTACGGTATTACGATATCGGCGACCGGAAGAACCGCGGACGTTTCGATCCTGCCGTGGTTTTGTCATTTGATCCGGATATTATCGGCATCAATGCCTATACGGCCCGTATGCACGACATTGCCGGCTTGATACGGCGTATAAAGGCCATGAATTCATCGATCCTGACCGTTGTCGGAGGGGCCCATGTCAGCGCGTGCGGTCGCGAGACGATGGAGGGGGAGCCGTCGATCGATATCGCGGTCGATGGCGAGGGGGAGGGAACCTTTGGCGAATTGCTTGACAGGATAAGCGGTTCTTCAAAAAAAAATTTTGCGGATATTGACGGCCTGATATATCGAAAAGACGGCACGGTTGTTCAGAATAAACCGCGAGAACTTGTTACGGACCTTGACAGCCTTCCTCTGCCTGCGTATGACCTGGTTGATTGGCAGGCATACCGCGGTGAATCGCTCTTTCGCGAACGGAATGCCGCGGTATATTCATCGCGCGGATGCCCGTACCGTTGTATCTATTGCCAGCAGAGTATATTCGGCAGGACGTACCGCCGCAGGACCCCGTCGTCGTTTGTCGCTGAAATGAAATTGTTGCAGGAAAAATACGGTATTCGGGCCTTCTATTTTTTTGAAGACCTTTTTGCGGTCGATAAAAACTGGCTCGACCGGTTCTACGTGGAACGAAAACGCCAGAACGTGAACGGGCCATGGGCATGCCTGGGCCGGGTCGATTCCTTGGATGAGCGTATGCTCAAGGATATGAGGGCCAACGGGTGCAGGGCGGTATACATGGGCGTTGAATCAGGCAGCCAGGCGATCCTTGAGGATATAGGTAAGAATATTTCAATCGATCGTGTTGTCAGCGCTTTTTCCGGAGCGCGCCGGGCAGGGCTGATAACCGGCGCGTATTTTATGATAGGCCATAGGCTCGATACCAAACAGACCATAGACGCGACCATACGCCTTGCGGAACGGTTACGGGCGCCGATCGTTTTTTTTTCATTATGCGTTCCTTTTCCGGGCACCGGGTTGTATCAGTATGTCCCTCTCGATGCCAGATACGCCTGGGAGCGGTATGATGAAAATGCAGATAACCCCGTCAGCGTTTCGATGTTTGCCCCATCGGAATTGGTTTTTGCCCAGCGGCGGGCGATGCTGAAAACCGTAGGCAGTCTTCGGTATTTATGCGATAATGTGTTGTTATGCGCTAACAGTATATTCGTACGATGGCTATTTTTTAAACGTTGGCTTGCCGCGCGATTTCCGCGATTGCTTGTTTCGTCGCGGACGTGCGGGAGCGGCTCATCTGAACCCGACAATGAATTTTGTGCAGGCCGATGCCGGTAAATTGCCGTTTGGCGACGGATCGTTTGATATCGTGCTTCAGGCGTACACGTTTTCGTCGATCCTTGATGACGATATGAAGCATCTGATAGCCGGCGAAATGATGCGCGTGGTCAAAAAAGAGGGGCTGGTGATCTGGGAGGACGCCTGTTCCGCAAAAGATGTTTTTTACGATGAAGAGATGAGGGTCCGCTTTAAAGGAATCCCTGCCGCAGAGATCAAAGGCCTTTTCCCCGGATGCGTTATTGATATGCGCAAGACATCATTGAAACCGCGGATCCTTGACGGCCTTCATTATTTTACCTGGGGAGGAATAGCGAAAAAAATAGGGTTTAAGAAAGCGGCTTATACCTGGCGGTATCCCTGGGCTGCCGCGGAGATACTTTCGACGTTTGGTTTTTGTTTAAGGAGCCTGCATGCAGTCATCAAAAAACGATAAGACAGTCATGCGTATCTGTTTTATCATCCCCAAGGCGTATACGTTTTTTAACCGTAATGTCCGCGAGATCATCGGCGGGTCAGAAGCCGCGTTCTATCATATCGCGCGGCAGTTGGCCACCTATCGCGATATTCAGGTAAGTTTTATCGTTGCCGATTACGGCCAGGCCGAAGAGGAACGTTCCGAAGGCATTCGCCTTATCAGGTCGTTCAAGTTCGGTGATAACTTCTTCCGGCAAGTATTCGACTTCCTGCGGGCGGTGCGGCGTTCGCGCGCCGATATTTTTGTGCAGCGGACGCTGACGCCGATGTCCGGGCCGCTGGCGGTCCTTTTTAAACTTATGAGAAAAAAATTTATCTACATGATCGCCTGTGACCACGAGGTCGACGGACGGTATGAAAGGTCGTATGCCGGGCCGGTAAGCGCATTTTTATCCCTGCTTGTTTTCAGGTATGCCGCGCTGGTGATAGCCCAGAACGACATCCAGCGGGAGTACCTGAGACGCTGGCATGTCCGGTCACCCGCGATATTGAAAAGCGGCATAACCGTTAAGGATTTTGACAAACACGATAACGGAACGGTCCTTTGGGTCCACAGGTCGGTGCAGCATAAAAGGCCTTTTATCCTGCTTGAAATGGCCCGAAAGCATCCGTCGATCAAGTTCATCATGATATCATCGGGCGACGACGATAAGAACCCGTTCCATAAAAAGGTCGCCGACGGTGCCAGGGAGATCCCTAACGTTACCTTCATCGATTATGTGCCGTTCCGCGATATCGATGATTATTTCCGGCAGGCGCGCGTCTTTGTCAATACGTCCAGCATGGAGGGGTTCCCTTTTGCGTTCATTCAGGCAATGGCTGCCAAGACACCTATTGTTTCTCTCGAGATCAATCCCGACAACGTGCTCGATACCTGCGCATGCGGTATTCCGTGCAAAGGCGTTAGAGCAATGATGGAACAGAAGATCATCGAAGTGTGTTCGGATGATGCCTTATTCCGCAGGATGTCTGACAATGCCTTCCGTTGCATCAGGCAGGAACACGATGTCGTTCTGGTCACCAGGGCCTTTATTGAATTAATAAAATAATATTGTATATACTCATACTCTATGATACCATACTAAAAAAGGGTCATGAGGATATGATACAATGGTTCCTTAATGTAATACTTTTCATAGCGTTAGTGATTCCGACGGGCTGCTTTGCCGAAACCCCCGCGAAAGTAAACATCGTTTTTCTCGAATTTTACCCTACTAATGACCTCAAGGCCGGCGCGGCGTTCGAGATCGTGTTCAACCTGAAAAATACCGGCGGACAGCCTGTCAATCCTTACGCTGAAGTAACGCTCTATGGCGACGTGTATAACGAGAAGGGTGTGTCTGTCCTGCGGATCCTGGATAAGAAGTACCGTATCTATAATTTCTGGCCCGGAGACGAAGGCGGCCGCCAGAGATTATATATAGGAGCCTTGCCCAAAGGGAAGTATTCGATCAGATTGAACGTCAGTTCTTTTGACCGCGGGAAAGGCGTTGTATTGTCCGAAGAAAAATTTGAATTACCTGTTACTATACCGTAAGGAGCATGGGGTGTTACGAAGAACTTTAAAGGGTAGTGTACAAGGCCGATCGTGTCATCATGACAATTTCGGAAAACGGCGCCGGCAACCTTTATCGGTTATGGCTGCCGTAATCCTCGCCTGCATGTGCGGCACTGCACATGACGGTTTAGCGGTGTCTTCGGTATCTGCCGTTGAGCAGCTTGATTTTGCGAACGGCCTGTTCCAACGGGGATTTTATGATATGGCGATCACCGAATATAGAAAATTCATAACGCTTTTTCCGAAGGACAACTATACGCCGGATGCCTTCTTCGGCATAGCG
>JAQURW010000128.1:0-585 GCA_028715425.1 Candidatus Omnitrophota bacterium | reverse complement strand
GGGCCATACAATATTACCGCAAGGTCAGGAGCCTGTATCCGCGGTCGTCAAAGAATGCGCTGTGCCAGCTGCGTATGGCACAGGTCTTCTTCAATGTCGGCCGTTACGATACGGCCTTGAAGTATTTTATCCCGGTCAATGACAGGGCCCTGGATGATACCTTTAGACAGATACTGTATTACTACGAGGCGCGGGCATATCGCGAACAAGGCGATATGAAATCCGCCAAGGGACTGTTCGAAAAGGCTGCGGCCATACCGACACATGCTGAATACCAGGTGTACTCATATCTTGAACTCGGCGATCTTTTATGTGACGGCCAGGATTTTGGCCGGGCGGTCCGGTACTATGACGACGGATTTACCTCAGCCGGGACCGATGCATTGCGCGGCGTAAGCCTTTACCGAAAGGGAAACGCGCAGTTTTCAGCCGGCGACTATGCCGATGCGGCCGGCACGTTCAAGATGTTGTTCGAACGGTATCGTTCACATGCATTGGCTCCCGACGCTCTCGGCAACATGCTCCTGGCTCTCTATAACGCCGCGCTCTACGACCGGCTTGTCGAAGAGTACGCGGCCTATCAAG
>JAQURW010000127.1 GCA_028715425.1 Candidatus Omnitrophota bacterium | reverse complement strand
TTTCATCCATCATCAGGGCGGGTTTGGAATCCGCCCCTACGATTAAATTTATGACCTATTGTAGGGCACATGCAATGTGCCCCTACACCATTACACATCTAGGGCAAACACATGGGTTTGCCCCTACGTCATTACACATTACACGTTACACAATTTCTACATCATCCGTTCTATCGACGCCTTCTTAGCCGCGTACGCTTTGCCCAAACCGTTCTTAACAGCCATGTCACAAAACGAAATGGCTTTTTCGTATTCACCCGCGTCGACCATAACGGATATTCCCCGCTCGACAAAACGGAGCCGCGGGAGGTATTCGGTCAACTGGCGGCTGGTTTTTGCGCCCGCCTCGTCCAGATATTTTCCGGCGCGCTCGACTGCTTGCCGGCACAAAACAAGATCGCCTGTCTGATAAGCGTCTTCGGCCAGAAGATCATAGATGAAAAACTTCACGGCGTTAGGGATCGAGTTGAACTTGTCGAGAAAATGCAGTAAATACTTCTTCCCGTTCTCCGTGCCGCCCATAAGCGCTTCCGTATGTCCGGAAAAAACGTTCTCCAATATCTCTTCCGGTTTTTTAGAGACCGGTCTCGGTCGATCTGCCATTTTTCATCTCACATTACACGTTACACAATTAACATTACACAGCTAGGGCAAACACACGGGTTTGCCCCTACGTCAATTATTTTCATCCATCATCAGGGCGGGTTTGGAACCCGCCCCTACGATCGCTTTATACACCGCCAGGTCACGATCCGAGAACAGGACAAATATCACGTTAGAAAACACAACGGGATCTTGCGTTATAAAATCCTGTACGGTCTTTAATGCTATTACCGCCGCCTTTTCTATCGGAAAACGATATGCGCCGGTGGAAATAGACGGAAATGCTATCTTTTTTACAGAATACTTCTTCGCCAGGGCCAGCGAGTTCCGGTAGCATGACGCCAACAGCTCTTCTTCGCCGGCCTTGCCCCCGCGCCAAACCGGACCGACGGTATGTATCACATAACGGGCCGGGAGATCATAGCCTTTTGTTATCTTTGCCTGCCCTGTCTCACATCCGCCCAACCCCCTGCATTCTTCAAGCAGGCCCGGTCCTGCCGCCCTATGTATGGCCCCGTCAACGCCTCCCCCTCCCAGTAACGTCGTATTCGCCGCGTTGACAATAGCATCCGCATTTACTTTTGTAATATCGCCTTTAATTAATTCTATCATAGGGTGCTATGCAATCAACATTACACTTTTCTTATTTCGCGAGCTTATTATACAGCCACGCGAATATAAGGCCGCAGAAAAATCCGTCGACCAGGCCCCATCCGCCGCCGATCAGGCTGCCTTTAATAGATACACTACTGCCGATATACACCGTTCCCAGCGCGTTAATGAACTTCGCGCCGTACCCGGTAAACCTGGCCGCAAGAGTCATGAAAATTACCGATGCCCCCCAGAGAATGCCCATTGTAAGACCGAACGCCTTCACATCCAGTTTAGCCATGATCGCACCTCCTTATCCTTTAAACCTCTCGTACATTACACAATGAATAAAAAAACCGCAGCCTCAGCCACGGTTTAAACAATCATATATATTTCGCATAAAGCCCATCGCTTTATACCTCTTCCTTATCGAATAGCATCTGACATTATACCACCTGATTATATATATGGGCAATGCTATTCGGGCCGGCGTTTTTCCGCGATCCACGCCATAATCACGCCCACAAGGCTATCGACCTCGGCAGAAGTAAGCGGACGGCCCTTGGGAATACGGTACCACTTTTGAAGGCATCCCCTGCAGCACGTCGCGGTCGCGTGCTGGGCCTTGAACACGGGATGGCCATGGTACGGGGTCTGCCGGCCGTCGTTCTTGGGTTCGGCAGGCGCGAGTTTCTTGGTAATAAAGTCACGGGCGTGTGAGGATAAAGTTGATGAGGCGTCTATCATAGCTAAGGAAGTCCCTTTGAGAGAAATGATGTTTAGCCCACATCCTATTTTTGTATGTAGGTACTCAGCCGGCTTTTCCACCCGGGCAGCCATCTCTGTTCATTTCTCTCCGGCGGAGCATTATTAACCCGCTCCGTCAATATTTCTTCTGCCGCCTGAGCAAACGCTTCTACTGCTTCGATACCGTGTTTATCTTCTTTCATTCTTTCTAACACCTGGAGCAACCCCCACCCACGCCCTTTATAACGTTCGGTAGCTAACGTTCCTTCCCCGCTAAAATTTACATAATCGATCAAGGCGTACACTCCGGAAGGCGTAGAGGCCAAACTATAGAACTGTGTCTCTATGCGCGGCTTAAATACCTCCGGAGCTGCCAGTAACATTTTGGGCAGGGCAGCTTTTAATCGGTTAATGATAAACCTAACCTGTAATTCTTTTGTGTCGATTAAAAATCTTCTCAAATCATCTATGTTCCGGTTTTGCCGGTCATGCAGAAATTTTTCGCGTGTAACCCAAGGGCAATGCGGCACCTCTGCCCCGTCCAGCCAACCAGGCAACGGGATATCATGCTCTTTAATAAACTTTAATAGCTTAGGGAAACTTTCGTCGAAGGGCCCCGGTTTGTCTGTCGGGTACCAAATAAAATGCCCTATGCCTAACGACATAAAATCTTCGCCCTCGTTCCATGCTACAAGGTTTTCGACTTTGCCACCGCACTCGTTGTAAAATATTTTAGTTCCTATCTCTTCGGCTTCTTGGTCTGTTAAAGGTATTTGCTGTGTCGACATGGCAGGCGACATCGCGAGAAATATAAGAAAGGCTACCCCGACAAATATTAGTACGAGCGCACGCATATACTATATAACCGCATCGTCTCAATCTCGAACTATTTCTTGACCCATATCGTATAGACCGGCTTTGCACAACAAGCTATCATAAGCACGACCAAAACGGGATAACCGATATTCAACAATTGAGGGAAAGCCTTGACTATTATGATAGTCGCAAAAAACACAGACCATTTGACCAAACCGACATCAAGAACCGTCATCTTCTTGACTCTCTTATTCATGGTGTCTACAAATGCCATATCCCCCTCCTCTGTTATCTGTTCCCAACGATAAATGTAACATATGACCCAACAATAAATAAGGCTATCAATATCAGCGCATAACCACTTAACCCAAGTTTTGTTTTTCTTGTTGGCTTCAAAATCAGGCCGGCAATAACCACAACCGTCATAAGTATTATTATAAAAGCGGTGAAAATGTGTTGTTGGTTAAGAACATTGAAAATAGGCGCTTTGCGGTAAAATATGTCGTTAATAAAAATAATCGTCATATTAAAAAGATTCGACCCGAGCATATTCGCTACGGCGATCTCCTTCGCCCCCAGCTTAATGGCTGCCAAAGAAACGGTTATTTCCGGCAATGTTGTCGCAAACCCAAGGAACAGGTTGCCGATAAAATTTTGCCCCAGGTTTAAAACCCTCGCCAGATCATCGCCGATGTACGCAAGCCATACTCCCGCGCCCGCTATGAAAAATGCCGCCAGCGCATAACGGACACACGCGGTCTTTAACGAAATATCATCGTATTTAAAAAGGATGTTCTCTTCTTTGCTAAGTGTTTTAAGCACCTTTTGTTTATTTTCGAATGTAAAGATTATCCGCGCGGCAATAAGGTAGGACACAACGATCAAAATACTATACAAACTCATGTTGGCAAATGCCGGGCCTGGCAGCTTCGCGCTTAAAAATATCCCTAGCCCGGCGATAGTTACCGGAATAAGGCTGATCACGGCCGTCACCAATTGACCGGTAGAAACCGCGCTTAATATAGGTGACCCTTTGTAAAAGAAATCCATTACCGCAATGTTAGCAAGATTATAGGTATTTGCGCCAAAAAGATTGCCGACAGTAAGGTCCGGGGCATTAACAAACACGGTGCTGCCAAGTCCCGTAAATACTTCAGGAAGGCTTGTAGCAACCGATACCAATATAACTCCTATCCAAAGCCCGCTTAAGCCGGTTTTTTCGGCAATCGCGTCGCCATATTTAGCGACACGTTTACCGCAATAAAGGATTACTCCGGCGCAGACAATAAACTTCATCCAAATTACGAACATTTAAAAAACTTCCTACTGTTTATTTTCTTTTTTTACTTCTTCTTTTTTGTCTTTTTTCTCAGGCATATTTGCTTTTATGATTACGAAAGCGAAAAAAGCCAACATCCCTCCTATTATAATATACACCGGTAAATCCTTCATAATACTAGATGACATTTCCCACCCCCCTGTTATTTCCGTTTTATCTGCTTTCCCGATGGGTCTCCAGAAGCAACGTCAAAAATTTCATCACTTCGGCAGTGTTCTTCAGCATGTATTGTGCATGAATAAACCCGTGAGAAGCATCTCCCACAAATACGGTCAATCCGATGTCCCGTAACGCAAAAAACGCATCCTCATCGGTCGCGTCATCGCCGATATAGATCGGGAATACCCGCGCGCTTTCATCTATGAACCGCTCGCGCGCCAAAAGCCACAGAACCACCTTGCCTTTATCCATCTCAGAGACTGGCCGCACTTCCAAGACCATTTTACCCTGTTTTATTTTAATTTTATTTTTTACAAGATACGCGGCTATGGATTCGTGGAAAACGGTCCGGATCGTCATTATATCTTTTTTATCCGCCATGCGATAATGAACCGCCAATGAGAGTCCCTTGTCCTCAATAAGAACACCCTTGAACGATGACAGCCTGTTCTCAAGCATTACGCGCACTTCATCAAGAACGGCTTTAAAGCTTCCGGGGATCGCGGCCATATGGCTAAATTTATTTCCTTCCAACTCAAGCCCGTGGTTACCTGAATATATGATCCGGTCGAGGCCCACCTTAGCTTTTACATCCTTTAAAGACCTCCCGCTAATGATAGCAACCCTGCACCAGGGGAGCATAGAAAGTTTTTCAACGATCGCTTTTGTTTTCGAAGGGAAAACAGCTTTTTCCGGGGTTTCAGCTATGGGCGTCAGCGTACCGTCGTAATCCAGGAAAATATAAAGATCCTTGTTCTGGATCTTTTTCTGCACATAATTCCACTTGGTCAATAAATTATCCAAGGTATACCTTTTCCCGCCCCTTGGCATTGGTCCTGACACTAAGAAAACTGCTTACAATATAACGTCTGCGTCGGGTAGGCAAACTCTATCCCATCCCGTTTAAAGGCCTCCATCAACGCAAAATTCATTTCTTGCTGTTTATCCATATAAATGTTATAGTCCGCTGACAGTACATAATAAACAATCTCGAAATTAAGCGAAAAATCACCGAAACTTTGAAAATGAACACGGTCAAGCCTGACACCTTGCATCCCGCCAACGATATCTTTAACGATGGCCGGGACTTTCTTTAACACCTCGACCGGGGTATTATAAACAACGCCTATTTTGAACGCTACACGCCGGGAATCCATCCGTTTATAATTTTTGATCCGGCTTCTGGTCAAGTCGGAATTGGAAAAAATAAGCTGTTCCCCGGACAAACTGCGCACGCGCGTTGTCTTGATCCCGACGTATTCAACCGTTCCCATGTGGTCATCAATAATAATAAAATCACCGACCGCGAACGGTTTATCGAGAAATATCGATACTGCGCTAAAGGCATCCCCTAAAATCGCTTGAGCGGCCAACGCTACCGCTACCCCACCGATACCGACGCCGGCGACTAGCGCCGAAACATTTATGCCTAAGTTACTTAGGACAAAAAGTACCCCTAAACTCCAAATAACCAGACGGATTATGCTGGTCAGGTTCTTGATCATCGCGGCTGCTGATGGGTCGGCGACGTTTACGCGTTTGTTATAAGCCTTGGTCACCCCATAACGAGCAACATCTTGTAACATCAATACAGCACGCCTGGTCACAACGACGACCATCACGATCCTCAGGATAAACCTTGCAGTTTCCGGGATAATGAGCGCCGATACCGCCGTGTAAATAGAGATGATCACAAATACCGGCACTCCAATCTGTGCGATCAACGTAACCAGAAAATCATCGAAATCATTAACGGTTTTTGCCGCAATTTTCCCAAGATAGGTCACGACTTGCCGCTTGCCCACCAAACAAAACGCTAATGTCCCGCAGAACATCAGCCCGGCAAAGCAATAAGCTTTAACCGTGTTGTGGAATATCACTGTATTCATAAAAGATACTATTGTATCCACGGTCATCCCTCCCCTGTTTGTCCCTTTTCCAGCCTAACCTGAACCAGTTCCTTGATCAGCTCGCTCGCCCACCAATAGATATTTTTGTCTTTCAAGATCATGCGCATACGCACCATCCGCTCGCGTTGTTCAGACATAGGCATTTCCAGCGCCGAACGAATGGCCTCGGCCACTTGACCCACATCATACGGGTTCACGATAAAGGCGTCTTTCAACTCACGCGAAGCCCCGGTAAACTGGCTCAGTATCAACGTTCCTTGGCCGTCTTCGCGTGACGCTATATATTCTTTCGCGACCAGGTTCATACCGTCATGTAATGATGTGACTAAACATACATCAGCAAGCCGGTAAAAAGGCGCTATCTCGGCATGGCTGTGGTGTTTCATCAAAAAATGTATAGGCTGCCAGCCCTTGGTCTTAAAACGCGTGTTGATCCGTTCGCTTTCGCTGACAACTTCATCTACAAATTCTTTGTATTTCGGGATCATCGTGCGGCTGGGAGCGCCCAGTTCTATGAACGAAAATTGTCCTATATACAACGGATATCGTTCTAAAAATGTTTCAACAGCCCGGAAACGCTCAACGATACCTTTAGTATAATCAAGACGGTCAACGCCCAGCCCTATCTGTTGAGCCTGAATGTTGTACCTTTTTAGCAAACTCTCCTTTGTTTCGGCGCTATCACCCGGAACGTTTTGCGCGGAATTAAAATCTATGCTTATAGGAAAAGGCTTTATCCACGATGTCTGACCTTCCCGGTTAACCGTAAAATGCTCATAATCGATCCTCGACTCAAGGAACCGGTCTACGGTCTCAATAAAATTATTGCAATGGAACTGCGTATGGAACCCGATGATATCCGCCCCGAGCATCCCCTGCAGGACCTCTTTGCGCCACGGACAGATGCCGAACGATTCCGGATTCGGCCAGGGAATGTGCCAGAAGATCGCCACCCGCGCGTCCGGTCTCTCAGCCTTGATCATGGCCGGCAACAGCGCAAAATGGTAGTCTTGTATCAGGACATTTGGCTCATCGATCCCTTTTATCTCTTGCAGAACAGCCTCCGCGAACTTTTTATTAACGGTCTTATATGCTTCCCAATCAGTTTCCCTAAATATGGGGCGCGTATGCGCAATATGGCATAACGGCCAAAGTCCTTCATTTGAAAACCCGGAATAAAATCCGGTTTCAAGTTCTTTTTCAACCCATATCCTTCGGAGGGTATATTGAGGTTCTTCGGGCGGCACCTTAAGTTTA
>JAQURW010000126.1 GCA_028715425.1 Candidatus Omnitrophota bacterium | reverse complement strand
CATAATCGCCAGTATAATACGGGTCTTTATCATTCAGCCGTTTAAAATACCGTCGACATCCATGTATCCGACCCTTAAGGTCGGTGACAGGATATTCGTCAATAAATTCCTGTACGGCGCCAAGGTTCCGTTCACGGATAGCAGGCTGCCCAAGGTCAGGACGCCCGAGCGCGGGGATATCATCGTGTTCCAGTCGGTTACCGACGCTGAGTTCCCGGATCCTGCGGCAAACTATACGCGGCTTGTCGGGCCGGTGTTTTTCGATAAGGAAAAGAAATTTTTCAAATGGTACAGCCCCCGTTTTCTGGTCAAACGCCTGATCGGATTGCCCGGCGATACTGTCCTGATCAAAGAAGGGGATATCTATGTGAACGGCAACCTTTTGGACCAGCCGCGTGTACTGAAAAATTTTACCTATTTGAACGGCGGAGACTATGGGAAAGAAGGCGTGCCCATTACGGTTCCGAAAGACTCGTATTTTGCTCTCGGGGATAACAGCGCGAATTCTGTCGATTCGCGTTACTGGGGATATATACCCGCCGGCAATCTGACGGGAAAGGTATTCGTTATATGGTGGCCGATTACAAGGATCAGGATGATCGAATGAATCTCGCGAATAAGATTACGATAGCGCGGATACTCCTGATACCATTTTTTATAACGTGTGTTCTCTACCACCGGTTGGGTTGTGCGCTTGTCGTCTTTTGCGCTGCCGTCCTGAGCGATGCTGCCGACGGATTTGTTGCCCGGCATTTTAATCAAAAGACGAACCTGGGCGCTATGCTCGATCCGGTTGCGGACAAACTTTTGGTCCTCTCGGGATTTCTGTGTTTTATCCTTGTTAAGGACCTCCGTAGCATGGAACCCTTGCCTCCCTATGTGCCTCTGGTGGTCATATCCCGTGATGCGATCATTCTTCTCGGGTCTCTTTTCATCATCCTGTCAAAAGGCAGGCTTGAAGTGAGGCCGACCGTGCTTGGCAAGCTTACGACGTTTCTCCAGATGCTTACGCTTCTCTTACTATTGATCCAGTTTCGTTATGCGCCGCTGGTGTGGAATATCATGGTCTGCGTCACGGTTATTTCATGTATGGAATATGTCGCCGTAGGGAGCAGGATGTTAAATCCTGCGAATTGTAAAAGAGTTTTCCCTGAAAGGAACTGATGCGTTTTGAGATGAAAAGGGGGGATCGATGTTAACTAGTTTTCTGGGATTAGGTATCGCATATCTGATCGGATCTATACCTACGGGATATATAGTCGCGAAAATCGGCAAGGGAATCGATATACGCTTTACCGGGAGCGGCAATGTCGGTTCAACAAATGTATTTCGAACGATGGGGCTTGCCGCAGGAGCCCTGGTTTTTATTTTAGATGTAATGAAAGGGATCATCCCGGTTTATTTTATCCCGAAATATTTTTTCCCGGCACCGTTTACGGACTACCAGATGATCCAAAATGTTTTAGTGTACAAGCTTTTTTTGGCGGCATGTGCTATCGGCGGACATGTCTGGCCCGTGTTTTTGGGATTTAAGGGAGGGAAGGGGGTGGCGACGACGGCTGGGGTATTGGCGGTACTTGCTCCGAACGTGGTCCTTGCCGGATTTATAACGTGGCTCCTCTTTTTTGTTCCGACAAGAATTGTTTCTATTTCTTCAATTGCCGCAGGGATCGCGCTCCCTGTAACGGCGCTTATTTTAAAACAACCGCGGGAAATAATTATTTTTCTGGTGATTATCGCCATCTTAGATATTTATAAACACCGCACCAATATCGAGCGGCTTCTCAAGGGACACGAGAAGAGTCTATTTTAGGGAACAAAAAAGGTAGATAGCATTGCCTTGACTTTTCTTGCAAGGTCGGGCATACTTCATTTGGAATTCCTGAAAGGGAATATTTTTAAATGAGCATAAGTAAAAAGATTTAAAAAGTTTTTATAGGTGATCTATGAGAGAAGTCGTATATAAAAACTTATATTCTCAAAAAGCCCATAAACGCGAGGTCTGCATAGAGGAGATCATCCAGGAAAACGGATGCAAGTCAAGGACCCTTAAAAAATCCCTCTATTTTGTGCAGAGTATTTGCACGCTGGGGTCCGAAGAAGAGTTCAATTCATGGTTGAAGCAGAAAGAGGCGCAGGAAAATCCCAAGCGCAATTTTCACATTATGAAGATACATTCCGATATCCATAATGTTAATACGGTCATCTGTAAGGCCAAAGGGGCCTTTTATATCGTTTCAGGACGTGAGGTTTATAACATAGTATATCTCCATTTGCTGAGGATGGAGATAAGCGGCCCGAGGGCCGAGAAGGTAAGTTAACATGCACCTGTATATTGATCCGATTAGAAATTTCCTGCACACGATTGTGCTCATGATCGTGTTTTCCCGGCTGCACGCGATCCAACGGCAGCTTTGTGTGCTGGAAGAGCATTTCAACAAAGTGAAAAAGTCCCGAACCTAAAAACTTTATGGAGCAGAGGACTTTTGTAGGGGCGCTGTGGACGCGCCCCTATTTTATTTATTCGTTGCTTTGCAACGAATAAATAAAATAGGCCAAATCGGGACCATGTGTTGATTTTGCCACGACACTTCTCTTACCTTTCTTTTACCTTCCTGTGACATCCGCCCGCGACAGCCATGATATAGTTATTGCATTATGATATACCGCAAAAAAATCATAAGCACAATACTGATACTCTTCTTTATAGTCAACGACGTCTCGGGAGCCGCGGACGGCATATGTAGCATCCGCGCGAATACGAGTACACTTGCTCCGCGCCTGGCTGAGACCGATACTGCCAGGAATTCGTCGTTACAGGCGTCGCTCATATGCCAGACCATCGAAAAAATGGCCCGGTACGGTGATGAAGTACTGGATCTTGAAAAGATCAAACGCTGGATTAGGTCGCGGCCCAGCGGCGAGGTATTTACCAAAACCGTATTTCTTGACTATGACGGCGAGATACATATCGTGGTCAATAATGAGCTTCTCATACGATATTATCGGCCGGCAGGGTCGCCTCTCGCATATCTCTTTGGGGGAGACAGAACTCCTGTCGGTTTTCAGAGCGAAGAGAAGGTCAACGCGGCGCTTAACCGACAGATCTATACGATCCAGAAGGTGCCGCCACATCAATTGGTCGGTGTCTTTTCTCACATTGCCAGAAAGGCGCGCGTGAACGATCGCATACGGATCGCCGTGCAAAGTTTTCCGCTCGCCGAAAACGAATACCCCCTTGCTGAATTGTGGCCGGACGGCGCCTGTTATCTGCATCCTGAATTTGAACATGACATGAGAGACATCGGACGCGTAGGCGTAGGCTTTCCCTATATGTTCGATGACCGGGTCATGCGCTGGGTCAACGTATCCGATTCCATAGCGTACCGTGTCGCAATGCATGAATTCAAACTTGACGGCAGGGACGGACACGGGCATGGATATCGCGATGAGGCCGGACAACTGGCCCTGAAGCGTGATGAAGAACAGGCAAACATGGTCGGCCGCAGGTACAAAGTGATCGATGACGCGGCGTTCCTGTGGTATTTACATTCCTATAAAATGAATGACTCCCTGCGATATAACCGGGACGGGTTTATCCGCCGGTTGAACTGGGTATTTGACGAACATTATTATGACACTGTCCCTCTTGATAATGATGCGATACGCGCCGAGAGTGACAGCCGCCTCAAGGCTGCCAGGATGTTCCCGAATTTGCGGGAAGAGATCGTTGGCGGCATTGATATCAATGCCGAACGACGCGCCTTGGCCATACGGCTGGCGGTATTGATCAATGACGCTTATTTTATCGAACGCCAGAAGCTCGGCGAGGACACGATCCCCGCTTACGAGCAGATAGTTTCTCAAAGAGAAATGATGAAAGAGGGCGATAGGCGAACCACGTTGTCTGAGGAAATGCGGCCGGTCAGGATGTCAGATAGCACTTCGCATACAGATACCACAGCCGTTCAGGCAGGCGCAAATCCGGAAGATGAGGTCGAACTTCCCTATATTGGATTCAAGGAATGGCCAAAAAGGAATTTGAGCGAATTGATCGTCGAATTGAACGCCGCAGTCGATATCGAGCGGGCCTTAAGACAGGTGGCCGGCAATTTTAACTCGCTACGGACCTATTACAGGGTGTCCCAGGGATATGATGAAAATATTGTGAGAAGCTACAACGAACTCATGGAAGCCTTGAACGCGATCTCCGCTGATATCAATTGTGACATTGTCCCTGACCGGGATTACGCGTATTACAGCGCGATACTTAAGACTCTCCGCGACAAGCATAAGCAATTATACCGTGATATGGCAAAGGCCGATAAAGAGGGTAATAGGGATACACTAAAAAGGCTGAACGTAGAAGCCATACGCCTTAATATGCTGATGATAAAGCTGAGGATCAAGGTCGCTACCTTGGTCCTGAACGGCCAGTCTAATATTACAACCGGCGGGGGTATGTTGTTCATCGCGGAAACGATGGTCACCAAGGGCGCGAGAACCTCCGCGCAATTTCTTGTCAAGGAATTGAAGCATCGGATCAAACGTTTACAGACGATGGATATCGTCCGCGAGACCGAGACCTTGGACCCTCTCGGCCGTCTGATCAAGGTTGTCAGGCTTAAAGGATTTGATATTGAATTCCGGGATAAAAAAGAAAAAGAGGGACAGATAACGGTCCGGCAGAGACGCTGGATCAATGTCCACGCGTCTCTTGACAGGGTACGCGAAAGCCTGCGGCGCGGGAGTCCGGAACGGGCTTTACAGATCATCGATATGATAACGCCGCTATATAACGAGCGGTACATAAAGGTCAGTGAAGATTATCTTGCCGTAAAGGCAAACCTGCGTCAGCTCAGGGATATGATCGCGCATCTCCCTGCATCTCAAGCGCCGCCGTCCGAACAGTATAAGACTATCCGGGAGAAGACCCTGGAAATAGCGGCTCAAGTCATATACCCGAAAAGGTGGGTATGGTCGGAATTGGTATTCGGGTCGCTGGATAAAGGCCTGCGGGGTATGCTCCATCAGATCGCGGGTTATGAAATAGAGATATTCAGGTTACAAAGCGCGATAGCTGATCTTGAGGATTTCGCCGATAGTATGGCTGCTGCCGCGGAAAAAGGGAAATTAGCGCAGGATAAACGGCGATTGATCATGCGTAAACTTGAGGAATATATCGCATGGACCCATCGCGGTTCAGTGCTTGAAAAGCAAAATGCCGAAATCGAGCTCAAAAACGCCGAAGGGCTTCTACGAAATGAGGAGATCGATGCGGTAGACCTTAACAAGGCTGCGCGCCATTTAAGGGAAACCATGGCAGAGTTAGCCAAACGGATCGACTGGTATGACGAGCCTGAGATGGGGATAAAGCAAAAGATCGCAACGCGGAGAAAAAGGGCCGATGCATTGTTCGTCCAGTACCGGGACAGAGATATCAAGGCGCGCGTCGAGACCATCAGGGCAAAAGTCAAATCGCGTGATTTTGAGCAAGCAAAGGATGAGGTGCAGGACCTCCAGGAATTATATTTTGATTATGATGTCGTGGAACCCGGGTATATCAGAGCCGTTAAACGTTTGCGGCTGGCTTCGGGAATGATAAACGGGGCAATCGGGCAGAAAAGTCCTGTTGGGACCATGGCAAAAATAGACGAACAATTGCAGGCGATCTTGAACAAAGATTTAGCGCATAAGATGTCCTTCATAGGGTACGCCAGTTTCAGGCCGGGTCTCGCAGGTCTGTCGTGGGAAGTTTATTTTTCGCCGGGCGCGCGGATAACGGGTTTTTTGAATATGTTAAAGGCGAGGTATCCTAAAGAAGCAGGCAATAAACTGCGCGCAGTCAGGCTGAACAGGCTTAAAGTGAATATCGGGCATCGTACCATAGAACCTAAAGATTTTGATAAATTTTATCTCAAGGATGAAACGAAGGTTGAGATATTGTTACCGACCAGAGCAGCCGGTGATAGCGGTGACACGGCTTTCAGAGACGTGGGTCCGGGTACCCCAACTGTTGCGAGCGCTATGCCAAAAATCAAGGCCGCAACTAATAAATTTGTGAGCGAAAATGAGAGCATGTTAGCCGATATGCTCGGTGAGGACAAAGAAGAAATTGTCGAAAGGATTCCCGTTGAAATACTGGCGGCTATGGGTGAGGATAACGCCAAAATATTTTTATCAGCATTGGGTCAGGCTAAAAATGTTATTATTGAGTTATTCAGCGCAACAGGAGAAGTGTCCGTAACAAATGCTACCTATTTGACCTATGGCATCGAGCAGAAAAAAGTTCCGCAGGAATTAAAAAGGACATACACGGTAACCTTGTTCCTTGCAAAGAAAGGCGAATCGCTGCGTTCCAGGGATCTCGAGGGCCGCCTTGGCGGCCCTCATGTAAGCGCTGTCAACAGTATCCTTGTCCCGGTCGGCTATTATACGCCTGGACAGGATTTGAGCGGCCTCATACGCAGCACCATGCTTGGGCTTAGACTTATGAAAATAGCCCGGGATAAGGAAAACGACAGTCTTGATGAGGCCTATGTCAGGGAAACACGCCGGCAGTTTGCCGATCTGTGTAAATTGACGTCTGAAACCGATTCTTCCATGACCGAACAAGAGTTCATCGATTGGGCCGGCGGAAATCCTGCAGAGGTTGCCAGTGTCCTATCCAAGGTCATCGGGCTGTTGCCGATAGTCCGCATCGATGTCGAGACCTTGCGTTCCATTATTGACCACGCCAAAGAGGTCATATCCGCGGCATAATGACCTGCGGTCGTTATCCCTCCATTTTTATTGACTCCATACCCCTGATGTGATACACTTTTCTAACACTATGGCTCAAAAGAGGATAGCTATCATAGGTGACGGCGGGTGGGGAACAACCCTCGCGCTATTATTAAATAATAAAGGTTATAATTGTATCCTATGGGGCGCATTCCCGGCTTACGCCAGAACCGTAGAAAAAAGCCGTATCAATAAAAAATTCCTTCCCGGAGTGCGGTTGCCGAGAAATATCCGTGTTACCGGGGACCTGCGAGAGATCAAAGGGAGCGATTATTATATACTGGCTGTACCCTGTCAATATTTGCGGGGGATACTGAAGCGAATCAGGTTTATTGCCAAAAAACCGATCGTTAGCGTTGTAAAAGGTATCGAGACGTCTTCGCTTTTACAACCGTCTGAAATAGTAGAAAAAGCGCTGGGCCCGGTCCGGCTTGCGGTCCTGTCCGGCCCGACGATTGCCTATGAGGTCGTGCGCGGAATACCGACGACATGCGTTATCGCATCGCATGACAGGGCCCTGGCGCTGGAGCTTCAGGCGTTATTTTCGAGCGAGCGGTTCAGGGTCTACACGTCGGACGATATCGTCGGTGTCGAACTCGGCGGAGCGCTCAAGAATATTATCGCTATTGCCGCAGGTATTTCCGACGGCATGGGGTTCGGGACGAATACCAAGTCTGCGA
>JAQURW010000125.1 GCA_028715425.1 Candidatus Omnitrophota bacterium | reverse complement strand
GTTTCAAATTCAACATCGCCGACGATTGTGCCGTTCTGCCTGTTAATGCCTACGTCAATGACGACAGAGCCTTTCTTTACCCATGCCCCTTTTATTACACCAGGTTTTCCGACGGCAACGATCAGTATTTCCGCGCCCTGGACATGACTAGCCAAAACCCGGCGCTCATACGTCGCGATATGACAGACCGTGGTCGTGGCAAATGCGCCGAGAAGCAAAAGGCTGAGCGGCCTCCCGACAGTCGCCGAGTGCCCGACCACGACAACCTCTCTTCCATAAAGATCCTGTTTAATAAAACTTAATATCTCCATCACTGCCATGGCAGTGCACGGCCCGATCCTCGGCGTTCCATTACCCTGGAGGATCCTGCCCAGGTTAAGCGGATGAAGTCCCTCAGCATCTTTCACCGGGTCCAATGCGCCGATAAGTTCGCTTGCGCTCAAGTGGCGCGGAAGCGGAAGCTGGAGGATCGCACCGGTTACATCCGGGGCATTGTTTATATCATCGATGACCCTCAGCACCTTGCGCGCATCTGCTCTCGGAGAAAGTCGTATAACCTGATAGCCGATCCCCAGAAGCGTTGCCTGCTTCATCTGATTGCGCACATAGACGTCTGACGACGGAAAATCTCCTACTTGGAGAGACACCAATTTCGGTGCCCCGTCCAGGGACGCTACCGTACGTTTAATCTTTTTTCGCATGGCATCGGCAAGGATCTTGCAATTAACGCTTTCGCCCACGTGCATCCTCCTCACCGCGCGTTCGCTTAGTTTCTATGACGTCGCCGGTGATCGCGAAAACTTTCTCCGTCATCCTTTGAATGGTCATAGTCATCTCTGTTAACCGCGCAAGTTTTTTTCGCGCATATGGCCGGTCTTTTATCCGCACCAGATTGATCACGGCATTAAATCGTGCAGCAGTAAACGCTGACATCAACAATGCCATCGCAGAGCCCACATCGGTCATAAGGTTCTTATTCCCGTGGCGGCCCAGGTATAGTCCGTAGGGCGCCGCCTGAGCGGAAAGATCGGCTGTCATAAAAGGGATCTCGGCTGCTTCCTTGAGAGCCTTTTCAAGTCGTGCGCGCCGCCGCACATCATCGCGCGGCATTTTGATCACCGCGTCGAGTCTCATATAGACAAGGACATCGAGGTCGATCAATCGTTCGAGACGGTTTCTGATGTGTGCGAGCTTTTTCAGCATGAGCCGGCACGACGCCGCCTCCCCCACGCATCCGGTAACGCTTTTTTTTTGCTGATAGCAAGCCGCCATAAGAAGAAGAGACACTCCGACGGTCGCGGTAAGTGCCGCTGCAGAACCTCCTCCCGGAGCAGGCAACGCACTACCCAGGTCAGCGAGGTATTTCTTGAGGGGAGCGTCCAGATATTTCATGCATTATACCAATCCGGCGATATTACCGTTCCTGTCAAAATCGATTCGCGCCCCGTTAATGAGCTTCGGAAGCCCCGGCATCGTGTTGATATCACCGCATATAACGTAGAGGAACCCGGCGCCATGGGACACATGGACACTGGTAACCGGCAGTTTGAAATTGCGCGGTCTGCCTTTTCTTTTAGGGTCATGTGAGAGCGAAAACTGGGTTTTCGCCATACAGACCGGCAGATTATCCAATTTCAATTTTCGAATAAGCCTGATCTGTTCTTCGCTCTCTTCGGAATACATGACTTCCTTGGCCCCGTACATGGATTTTGCAATGCGGCCGATCTTCTCTTTAATCGGCAGATCGACCGGATATAAAAACCTGAACTGCGGTTTGATCTTTTGGGTAATATCGATGACTGCCCGGGCCAACGCTTCGCCGCCCTCGCCGCCCTTCTGCCAGACTTCGCTCGTAACGCATCCTGCGGCTCCTGACGCCATTGCGCATCGGCGGACCGCATCGAGTTCCTTTTCCGAATCGGAATCAAAACGGTTGATGCACACAAGGCAGGGTACGCCGTGCAACTTTATATTCTCTATCTGTTTATCAAGATTAGATGCGCCGCGTTCGACGCTGGAAACATTTTCCCGAAAAATCAGATTGTCGAGCGGTTTGCCGTCTTTAAACTCGAAGTCGCCGCTATGGACCTTAAAGGCACGTACCGAGCAAACGAGCACGCAGACGTCGGGTTTGAGACCGCTCACACGGCATTTTATATTAAAGAATTTTTCGGCGCCGATATCAGCCCCGAACCCTCCTTCGGTCACAACATAGTCTGACAGGCCGAGAGCGAGTTTGTCGGCTATGATCGAACTCGAGCCATGTGCTATATTGCCAAAGGGGCCCGTGTGGATAAAACATGGCGTACCTTCACTGGTCTGCACCAGGTTCGGCTTCAGCGCGTCTTTGAGAAGCACCGCTATAGCACCGGCAATTTTAAGCTGCTCAAAGGTTACCGGCGTCTGTTTTTTCGTATATGCCACGATGATCTTGCCGACACGTTGCCGAACCTCTTCAATGCTTGAGGACAAGGCAAGGATAGCCATAAGCTCGCTTGCTGCCGATATGTCGAAACCGGTCCTCCGGTTAACACCGTCGCTTTTTGCGCCCATCCCGATAGTGATATTGCGAAGAGCCCGGTCGTTAACGTCAAGGACCCTTCTCCAGAGGATATTGGTCATATCGATATCGAGAGGGTTGTTCCGAAAAAGAGAATTATCGATCACCGCCGCCCCGAGGTTATGCGCAGCGGTCACCGCGTGGTTATCGCCGGTAAAATGCAGATTTATGTCCTCCATCGGCACGACCTGCGCGCGGCCGCCTCCTGTGGCTCCTCCTTTGATGCCAAAAATCGGGCCCAACGCCGGCTGTCTGAGGCACGCAACGGCCTTTGCCCCTATTCTGTTGAGCGCCATAGAAAGGCCTATCGTGGTAACCGTTTTCCCTTCGCCCAGAGGTGTCGGCGTTATCGAGGTTACAAAAATGTACTTACTCCCCCTGGCTTTAACTTTTTTGAGCAGATCGAGAGACACCTTTGCCTTATAGGGGCCGTAGCACTCCAGGAACTTCTCATCAATCCCGAGTTTCTTGGCAATCTTGCCGATCGGGATAAGTTCAGCCTTAGGTACAGCTTTTGGCGCAGTTTTTGGTGCAGCTTTTGGTGCAAATTTTGGCACAAATCTTGGCGCAGTTTTTAGCAGCCTACCCTTTTTATAAAGCATGATGCCTCCTTAAATTATGCTAATATAGTATGATTATAGGGAATAAGTGCCTTTGTGTCAACCCCTTCGAGTCCGGGCACGATAAGCTCGCGTACTGGCCTGAAAGTCCTGCGATGTATCGGACAGGGGCCGTAGCGAGTAAGCGCCTCTGCATGTGCCCGTGTCCCATATCCTTTATGCCGTTTAAACCCGTATTCAGGATAGGAACGGTCATAATCCTGCATGATCCGGTCACGGGTAACCTTGGCAATGATCGAAGCCGCTGCGATCGATGCGCTTTTGCGGTCGCCCTTGATAATAAACATCTTGGCATGAGGCCAACGCAAGGGAACCCGTCCGTCTATAAGGACCATATCAGGCGCTTCGGGAAGGCCGGTCAAGGCCTCATCCATGGCCCGGCCGGTAGCACGGTAAATATTGATCTCATCGATGACCTTTTCGCCGACAATACCGACACCGACAACTGCTTTTCTTAAGATTTCTTCGTACGCGCGTTCGCGCTGGCTTGAGGTAAGTAGTTTTGAATCATTAAGAGTGGCTTTGAAACTCCAGTCCTTGATGATGACCGACGCAGCCACGACCGGACCGGCAAGCGGCCCTCTCCCCGCCTCATCAATACCAGCAATATGACGGTATCCCTGTTTACGCGCCCTCGACTCGTAGCGCAGCATTCTCTTCGGGACCGGCCTTGTCAATCTTTTCGTCAAGCTTGCCTTTTTTGCCAACCTTTTTCTTAAGGAAATAGAGTTTGGCGCGTCTGGTCTTACCTTTTTTCTTGACTACGATGTCGGCAATACGCGGTGAATTAAGGGGAAATACGCGCTCGACCCCTTCGCCGTACGATATACGCCGTACGGTAAAGGTCGACATGATCCCGCGCTTCTTTTTCGCGATAACGATGCCCTCAAAATCCTGGACTCGGGTTTTGCCTTCTTCGACGATGCGCACACTGACCGTTACCGTATCGCCGATATCGAACTTCCACGGCCTGGCCTGTTCAAAAGATTTCTCAAATTCTCTCAGTTTTGGGTTCATTGACATCCTCCTATTTTTTACGAAGGCCGGTCAAAGGACCGGGCCTCCTCATGTTCACCGATTTGACTGCCTCCCGTTTCCTCCACCCGGTTACACGCCGATAATCCACCGAAGGCAGGCGGCCCAAAAGGTCCGGCCTTCTGACCCTTGTCCGTTTTATCGCCTCTTGCTTTCTCCACCCGGCAATGCGTTTATGATTTCCCGAGAGGAGCACCGGAGGAACTTTCATTCCTCTAAAAACACGCGGCCGCGTATAATGCGGGTATTCGAGAAGGTCTTCTTCAAAAGACTCGGTATCAAGCGACCTTTCACGCCCCAGGACACCCGGTATAAGACGTACCATAGCGTCAATAAGAACACATGCGGGAAGTTCACCGCCCGTTAAAATATAATCGCCGATCGAGATCTCCTGGTCGACCAGTCGTGAAACCCGCTCATCAAGTCCCTCATAATGTCCGCAGATGAATATAAATGCCTTTTCCTCTGACAAACGTTTTACCATCTTCTGGTCCAGCCGCTTTCCCTGCGGCGTCAAAAGTATAATTTTTGCCTTAGCTGACTCAGCCTTGATGCTCTTGAGCGCACGATACACCGGTTCCACCTTCATGACCATGCCCGGGCCGCCGCCAAAGGGTTTGTCATCTGCGGTCCGATGCGCATCATCGGTCCAATCCCGCAAGTCGTGCACCCCGATCGTAACCAATCCCTTGCCCTGTGCAATTTTAAGTATAGATTCGCTCAAGGGGCCTTTGAACATCTCGGGAAATAATGTTAAAATGTCTATTTTCATTTTTCACCGTATAACAAGCGGTTACTATAATCATCCGCTATGGCGATACCCTAAACGCTAGTCGCCAACCCCTACAATGCGATCTTCTCCCGTTTAAACAAGCTTCTCACCGTCTCGGTCGGCTGTGCGCCGTTTTTTAACCAGTACAGCGCCCGCTCCTTCTTGATCTTGACAACGCTGGGATCCTTGCGCGCGTCATAATGGCCGAGTTCTTCGATAAATCTCCCGTCGCGGGGACTACGCTTATCAGTCACAACGATCCTCCAGCACAGTTTCTTCTTTGCACCGAACCTTTTTAGTCGCAACATTACCGCCATTCGTATTTCCTCCTATTTTTCTTTTTCACGCCGTATTCTCGCCCCGAGACGTATCAGCTTCTCCTCGATGCGCTCATAGCCGCGGTCGAGATGATATACACGATGAATGGAGGTTTTCCCCCGCGCGACAAGGCCTGCCAAAACCAGCGCTGCCGAAGCGCGCAGGTCAGATGCCATGACATCAGCCCCGCTCAAGGAGCGGACACCCTTGACGATAGCATTCGGCCCTTCGAGCAATATATCAGCCCCCATTCTATTCAACTCGCTTATATGGATAAACCGTTCCGGATAGATCTTTTCCGTTATGACGCTGATGCCGTCAGCCACCGACAAGAGGCTCATGATCTGCGCCTGCATGTCAGTCGGAAACCCCGGATACGGAAGAGTGGTGACCGTACAGGCCTTAATGTTCCTTTTACGGCGGCGGACGTGTATCGTAGACTCGGTTGTCCTGATATCGCTGCCGAGTTCGTTCATCTTATCGATCAATGCCATGATATGGCGCGGCATTGCGCCTTTTAAGAGTATATCGCCGTCCGTTATCGACGCTGCCAGCATAAAGGTCCCGGTTTCGATACGGTCGGGAATGACATTATGTTCGGCGCCGTGTAATGCGCGGACGCCCTTTATGCGCAATGTCGGGGTCGCCTGGCCTTCTATCGAAGCACCCATTTTAACCAGAAAATTTGCGAGGTCTTCGACCTCAGGCTCACAAGCCGCGTTATGGATGACCGTTTCCCCTTTTGCCAGGGTAGCTGCCATCATGACATTTGCGGTTGCCAGCACGCTCGACCCGAAATGCCCGCCCAGAAAGACATCGGCCCCCTTAAGCTGTTTTGTACGAGCGACGATATATCCTCCTTCGACCTTTATATCCGCGCCAAGGCATTTCAGGCCTTTGATATGGAGATCTATCGGCCGCGGGCCGATAATACAGCCGCCGGGAAAAGAAACCTTCGCCTCCTTTTTCTTCGCCAGGAGCGGGCCCAGGGCGCAGATGGACGCGCGCATGGTGCTAACGATCTCATACGGCGCCACGACGTGTCTGCAGGGGCCTTTTTCACGGATAAAAACAGAGCCCTCCTTGCGACCGTTGATCCCGAGGGCCATTAATATTTTTACCATTGTATCGACATCGCGCAAAGAAGGAACATTGTTAATGACGCACGCGTCGTCCGTCAATATCGAAGCTGCCATTATGGGCAGGCAGGAGTTCTTCGCCCCGCTTATCATGACCTCTCCCTTTAACGCACGGCCGCCTTCGACAACAAGTTTATCCATTCGTCCCCCTTACGATCCTGTCGATAGACGCATAATCCTTGAATAGTTCAACGTCCCGATAACCTTCCTCACCAAATATCCGTCTGACGTTTATCGACTGGTCATACCCTATCTCCATAAATAGATATCCGCCCTCCTTTAGCAGTAATTTTGCGTTACGCGCAATGCGCCTCACATAATCCAATCCGTCGACACCGCCGTATAAGGCGCTGAACGGTTCATATTTGACCTCATCCGGCAATCCGGCCACATCATATAACGCAATGTACGGCGGATTTGATACTATTATATCAAATATAGGCCCGGAGGACAATCCCTGAGTAAGATCGGACCGCACAAACGAAACCCTGTTGCCGACCCCGCAGGCCTCGGCATTAATACGAGCCAGGCGTAAGGCGTCCTCAGAAATGTCCAAGCCGATTATTGTACAGTTTTCGACGTATTTTGTCAAACTAATTGCGATATTCCCTGACCCGGTGCCGATGTCAAGGATACGCCACGAACGGACGTTCGCTGTATCACGTATGGTTTCCGTGACCTTTTCGACCAATAGCTCTGTTTCCGGACGGGGGATAAAAGTATCCCTGGTGACACTGAACTCAAAGTCCATAAAATAAGCCCTGCCGGTCCGGTATTGTTCGGGCATCATTGTACTACCGCCCTCTTTTTCTTGCGCTCTTCAGCCCTTAAACTATCGACGATCTCATCAAGATCGCCGTTAAGGATATCGGCAAGCTTATGGAGCGTAAGTCCTATGCGGTGGTCCGTAACCCTCGAATCCGGGTAGTTATAGGTCCGGATCTTCTCGGACCGGTCCCCGGTCCCGACCTGCACACGCCGCTCGCGTGATATCTCTTTCATCTGCTGTTCCTTGATCCCTTCGTAAAGGCGGGTCCGTAAGACCCTCATGGCCTTT
>JAQURW010000124.1 GCA_028715425.1 Candidatus Omnitrophota bacterium | reverse complement strand
TTTGCGCACCGTCAGATAATCGACATCCCCGATCTTTTTGCCTTCGATACGGCGTGCAAAATCCTCAAGGTCGGATACATAGTTCAGTAAAGTATGCGGCGAGGAATTCTTTTCGATCGTGAGATACGATTTAAATTTTTCTATATACCGTTCCACGGTTATTGCTCCGCATCGGCCTTAGTGGGGAGCCCCGGATCGCCCTCCGGGGAAGTCTTCTCGGTTTCGGAAGGCACAACCGTTTTAGTATCGCCGGCATCAGGCTCATCTTTAGGCAACCGGCGCGAGGTATACATACAACGGGGATAATTGGTGCATCCGTAAAAAGCCCCGCGTTTAGAGTGCCGTTCGACCAGTTCGCCGCCGCACCCCTCCTGGGGGCATTTGACGCCGCTGGTAATGGATTTGGCAAAGGTACATTCCGGGTATCCCGAACAGCTCAGGAACTTACCCCGCCTGCCCCATTTGATGATGAGCGGCTTTCCGCACGTCGGGCAGATCTCATCGGTCTTGATCCCCTCCCGGCGGATAGATTTCATCTCAAGTTTGGCCTTCTCGACCGAGTGCATAAAGGGGCTGTAAAAACTCTTAAGCACCATAACCGGATCCGTCTCGCCGTCCTCGATGCCGTCAAGCTCGTCTTCCATCTTCGCGGTAAATTTAATATCGAGGATCTTGGGAAAATGCTTCACCAGAAGTTCGTTGACGGCCTCACCGAGATCGGTAGGGTGCAAATACCCCCCCACACGTTTCACGTAATTACGGAGGCAAATGGTCAAGATCGTCGGCGCATAGGTCGACGGCCGGCCTATGCCGAGTTCTTCCAGGGCCTTGACAAGCGAAGCGTCGGAATACCGCGCCGGCGGTTTGGTGAAATGCTGCGAGGGCAGGAGTTTTACGAGATCCAGGAGTTCGTCCTTGGCAAGCGGCGGAATAACGTTATCCTTCTCCTCCTCCCGTTCTTCTTTATAGAGCACCATAAACCCGTCGAAATCAAGCGCCGTACCGGTTGCTTTAAAAAGATAAATCCCCGCTGCGATCGAGACGGCCATGGTCAAATACACGGCATCCTGCATCTGGCTGGCCAGGAACCTGTTCCAGATGAGTTCGTACAGTTTGTGCTGTTCGGGAGTAAGATATTTTCTTAAACTTTCGGGCTCCCGCAAGGGAAGCGTAGGCCGGATACATTCGTGAGCCTCTTGCGCACTCTTTTTTGACTTGAACAGATTCGGTGTTTCCGGATAATATCTGTTACCGAATTTTGCCAAGACATACTCTTTGGCAGCCTTCTGGGCGTCCTGCGATACCTTGACGGAATCCGTCCTCATATACGTTATGAGACCTACGCTGCCTTCGTCGCCGATCTCCAATCCTTCATACAACGCCTGGGCTATGCGCATCGTTTTATTGACGGGATACCGGAGCTTATTAAAGGCTTCCTGCTGGAGTTTTGATGTCGTCAAAGGCGGCAGGGCATGTTTTCTTTTTTTCCCCTCTTTGATCTCCTTTACATTATAACTCTCCTTTTCGAGCTCACGAACGATAGCCGCCGTTTCTTCGGTGTTATGCAGCTCTATTTTTTCGCCGTTCTTCCTGTCAAGGTAGGCGCTGAACGGCAGGCTATGCTTATGGGTCCCTTCGCCTTTTTTCTTGAGCACCGCCTCAAGCTCCCAATACTCAACGGGCTTGAACGCCCTGATCTCATTTTCACGGTCGACAATGATGCGTACCGCGACCGATTGGACCCTGCCGGCCGATAAGCCCTTGGTGACCTTGACCCACAGAAGAGGGCTGATGGAATATCCGACGATCCGGTCAAGGATGCGCCGGGCCTGTTGCGCCTTTACCAGGTTCATATCGATCGCGCGCGGGTGTTTGAACGCCTCGCGCACCGCATGCTCGGTGATCTCGTCGAACGAGACACGGTAAACTTTTTTGTTCTTTCCGAGCTCGTTCTTGAGATGCCAGCTTATAGCCTCGCCTTCACGGTCAGGATCGGCTGCAAGATAAATGGTCTCTTTCTTTTTCGCTTCCTTTTTGAGCTTTGCGAGGTATTTACGGCGTTCCGGTATAACGATGTAGACCGCTTCGAAATTATTTTCGACATCGACCCCCATCTTATTCTTGGGCAGGTCGACCATATGCCCCATGCTGGAATAAACCTCAAAGTCCTTACCCAATATCTTATTGATGGTTTTTGATTTTGCCGGTGATTCGACGATAACGATCGCTTTGGACATAAGATCTCCTATACCATCTCTTATGGCGTTTTTACAAATTGCTTCCCTGCTATTTCCTTGACGAGCCCTTTCAACTGGAGCGTCACCAGGACATGATTGACGTTGCCGGTCCCCAGCCGGGCCTTATCCTGTATTTCGTCGATATGGATCGGCTCGTTCGTCAAACGGTCATAGACCGTCCTTTCGTCGACCGTCAGCACCAGCGGCGGCCGGCTTATTTCCTGGCCCGGCCGCATATCGGCACTGAATTCTTCGATAATATCCTCTACCGTTCTGATCAGCTTTGCCCCTTCCTGTATGAGCTTAAGCGTACCGCGCGAACGGGACGAGTCGACCCGACCCGGAAGGCTAAAGACCTCACGTCCTTCATCGCGGGCGCATGCTGCCGTAATAAGCGCACCGCTTCGCGCCCCTGCCTCGACCACACAGACACCGCGTGAAAGGCCGTTTATGATCCGGTTCCTGACCGGAAAATTCTGTTTCAGTGGCCCGGTACTCATCGGGAATTCAGATACGACGGCGCCGTGTTCGGCGATATCCGCGCTCAACGCTTTGTTCTCGTCAGGATAAATACAAGAGAGCCCCGATCCGAGGACGGCTATCGTCCTTCCCCCTGCCTTAAGGGCTCCTTTATGCGCAGCCGTATCGATACCGCGCGCCAGGCCGCTCACCACCGTTATACCGCGGCTCGCAAGCTCAAAACCAAGTTTAAACGCCTGCTCTTCCCCGTAACGGGACGGTATCCGCGTACCGACGATCGCGATACCGAAATTATCCTCAGGCGCGATCTCGCCCCTTACATACAGGATGTACGGCGGATCATAGATATTTTTAAGCAAATACGGATAAGCCGCATCATCGATCGTCACGATATGGACGGCCTCGCGCTCCACGAGCGCGATCTCGTTATCCACGGTTGCGACGGAACGCTCGGCGATGATCTTTTCCGCAATAGCCGCCGATATCCTCTCGACACGCATAAGCTCTTCGCGCGACGCGCCGAGGATCCTTTCCGGAGAGCCGAACGTTTCAAGAAGTTTCCGGCACCGGACGGGGCCGATAGCCTTGATCAAACCAAGATGTATCCACGCTCGTTTTGACGGTATCATATTTTTTGCGCCAGTTTCACGATATCGTTCACGACATCATCGACTGCCAGCACGCTGGTATTGATGTGGTGGTCTGCCCTTTCGTAATACGGTTTTCGCCGGTTCAAGAGGTCCTGTATCTTCTCGATGGGGTTCCCGACTTTTAAAAGCGGGCGGTGCGTGTAACGCCTGGTCCGCGCATAGATATCCTGAGCGTCGGCCCACAAACATATCATGACCCCTGTCCGTTTCAGGTCCGCCGCATTCTCCGGATTTATGACGGCACCGCCGCCGGCATCGATAACAGCGTTTTTCATGGCCGAGGCCTTTTTGACCGCCTTGACCTCCGCATCACGGAAATAGGCTTCTCCTTTTTTCTCGAATATATCGCTTATGGACATCTTCGTATCCTGCTCGATCAGGTCGTCGGTCGAGACATATACCATCGCCAGCCTTCGAGCGAGTTTCTTGGCAATGGTGGTTTTCCCGGTACCCATGAATCCGACTAGCACTATGTTCATTGCGTGTTCTAGCTAACTTTTCAAAAGTCCCTCATCTGATTAACGTAACCTTGGTAATTACGCAACATCTCCGTTAACGAGTCTCCTCCAAACTTTTCAACCATGGCATCCGCGATCTCAAAGCTAACCGCGGCTTCGGCGATAACCCCGCATGCGGGAACGGCGCACGTATCCGAACGCTCCACCTGGGCGCGGACGGTCTTTTTGGTAACAATATCGACGGACTGAAGGGGCTTGGCCAGCGTCGCTATCGGTTTCATGGCAACACGGAGGATAATATTTTCGCCGTTCGTCATCCCGCCTTCCAGGCCGCCTGCATTATTGCTCCCGTGATAAAAACCTTTTTTCTTTTCATACCGGATATCATCGTGCGCCTCGGAGCCGCGGATACCTGCCAGCTTGAACCCGGCGCCGATCTCGACGCCCTTTACGGCAGGTATTGCCATACAGGCCCTGGCAAGACGGCCGTCAAGCCTGCGGTCCCATTGCACATAGGTCCCCAGGCCCGGTTTGAGACCACGCACGATAACTTCGGCTATACCGCCCAGGGTATCGCCGTCCCTGGCTGCTTTATCGATCTCTTTTTTCATCAAGGCCTCTTTTTTCGGGTCGACACAGCGCAGATCAGACCGTTCGGCGAGGGTCCGGATCTTGTAAAATTCCGTAGGGGCAAGGCATGCCTTGCCCCTACCGGATGTATCAGCCATAACCGTGCCAATCGAAACAACATGGCTCAGGATGTCAACATCAAATTCAGCCAGCAATATCCTGGCGCAGGCGCCTACCGCGACACGGGCAGCAGTTTCACGGGCGCTTGCACGCTCAAGGACATTGCGGATATCGGGATCATTGAATTTAAGCGCGCCGGCCAGGTCGGCATGGCCGGGCCGTGCCTTGGTAATAGACGGTAAAAAATCTATCTTCGAGTCCCTGTTCTTAATGACAAGGGCCAACGGCCCGCCGATCGTGCGCTTCTTTCGCAAGCCCGACATGATATTCACGGCATCGTCCTCGATCTTCATTCTGCCGCCGCGGCCATACCCGAGCATCCTCCGTTTAAGTTCGCGGTTGATCTTCACCGTATCGATCGCAACTCCCGAGGGAAAGCCGTCTATGATCGCAACCAGCCCTTCGCCATGGGATTCTCCGGCAGTCATATAACGGAGCATCGTACGCCTCCTTTATTCAGTTACAGGCTTCAAGCTACTTACTACGATCTAAACCGCTCGGTCATCAGATTACAGCGGAAACAAAAAACCAAGTATCTTCTCTCCCCACAAAACAGATATCAATGCCGCAAAACTTAAATAAGGCCCATAGGGAATTATCTCTTTCCCTTCCCTGAGCTTGGCAATAATGCCGGCACAGGACCCGAAAAACGGCGCGAGAAAGAATGTTACCAAGACAAGTTTCCATCCGATGAACGCGCCGACCATGGCCAGGAGCTTTATGTCGCCGCCGCCCATGGCTTCTTTCTTAAAAACGATCTCTCCAAGGAACCCTATCGCATAAAGGCTGCCGCCCCCGGCGACAATACCGAGTAAGGAATCCAGAAGCGCCTCAGACCGCATCTTTCCAAGGAGGGCCGGATAGGCCGCGACAACAACCAGCCCCAGTATGATGCCCGGCAGGGTTATTACATCGGGTATTTCCTGGCGTTCAAAATCAATAAAGGTCGCCACGATAAGGCTTGCAAAAAGCGCAAAGAGAATCGCCGATTTGACCGTCAATCCAAAGGCGAGGAACAAAACGATCAACAGCCCCGCTGTCATAAGTTCGACGACCGGATACCGCCATGATATCTTGTTACGGCATTTTTTACAACGTCCGCGGAGGACCACAAAGCTTACCACCGGTATATTCTCGTACCAGGCAAGGATATGTCTGCAATGAGGGCAATGCGAACGCGGCCTGACCAAAGACTCGCTGCGCGGCAGACGGTAGATGCAGACGTTCAGAAAACTGCCGACAATCAGCCCCAGTAGTATGAGAAATCCTATGATCATCGTTCCTTTTAAGCGGTTACCCCTGTCTTCAACGCCTTCATAAGCGCCTTACGCATCGTCTCTACCGGCGCTTTCCGCCCTGTCCAGAGACTGAAGGCCTCTGCCCCCTGATACAGGAGCATCCCGAGGCCGTTCGTGGCCTTAATGCTCCTTTTTAACGCCTCCTCGACGATGGGTGTCGGGGACGGTTTATAGATAAGGTCGTAGATACACATATTCGAATGCAAAAAATCAGGATTAAAAAGGACCTCTCCCTTGTTTCTGCCGAAGGGCGTCGCGTTAACGACAAGGCTCGATTGCTGCAGGGCCCTGTCGATATCCTCGTTATTTTGTGCGACATGAACGAATTTTTCGCGGCCGTAGAAACGCAAGAAATGTTCGCCGAATACCTTGACCCTCTCGGCATCGACATCGCTCATGAAGATAGTTTCTGACGATGCCGCGAGCTCCATCGCGATCGCGCCGCCGGCGCCGCCGGCGCCGAAAATAAAAACTTTCTTTCCTGCCGGGTCATATCCCGCATCGAGTTCCAGGGAACGGATAAATCCGGTCGTATCGGTATTGTAGCCGAAGAGCGATTTATTGTTGATATTGATCGTATTGATCGAGCCTATCTTCAGGCAGCCCGTATCGAGTATCCCGTATTTTTTTATAAACTCGAATGCCTTGATCTTATAGGGGACCGTAATATTCAGCCCGTCGATATCGCTCCTCAAGAGGCCGTTCAGGAAATCGTCGACGTTGGCAGGGTCGATATCGAAGAGCATATACGCGGCCCTCATGCCGAATTTCTGGAATGCCGCCTCATGCATGGCCGGCGATAAGGAATACCCGATCTTATTTCCCAGGAGTCCGTAGATCTTCATACCGCCCTTTTAGCGTTTGCGCGCCAGTTTATTGATAGCATCGACGTACGCCTTCAGGCTGGCCTCGACGACATCGGTCGAAGCGCCGCGCCCGCTCACCTCTTTACCTTTGGAGACATACCGGAGCGAAACCTCGCCTATGGCATCCTTGCCTTTCGTTACCGCGCGCAATTGATAATCGATAAGTTTGCCTTTGATACCGGTGATGGCATCGACGGCTTTATAGCACGCATCGACCGGGCCGTCGCCTTCTGAAATTCCGACCTTTACCGCGCCGCTTTTTTTAAGGCGCACGGTTGCGTTGGGTGGAACCTCGTTGCCGCACAGCGCCTTGAACGAAACTATTGAGTAGGTTTTAGGCACGGACTGCCCCAACTCGTCCTCGACGATAGCCGCGAGGTCCTCGTCGAAGATCTCTTTTTTCTTGTCAGCCAGGACCTTAAAGCGTTTAAAGGTCTTTTCCAATTCGTCGTCGGCCAAGGCATACCCCAGTTTTTTCAAGCGCACCGAGAACGCATGCCGTCCCGAATGCTTGCCAAGCACATATTCCGTCTCCCCGAATCCGACGTCCTCCGGGCGAATTATCTCATAGGTCGTCTTCTCCTTAAGGAGACCGTCCTGATGAATGCCTGATTCGTGGCTGAAGGCGTTCCGCCCGACAATGGCCTTATTGGGCTGAACCGGCATACCGGTAAGCTTGCTTACCAACCGTGATGTCTTGTAGATGGCATCGGTCTTTATCGCGGTAGAAGCCCGGAAGACATCCGAACGAGTCTTAAGCGCCATGACGATCTCTTCGAGCGACGCGTTGCCTGCACGAGATCGGAAGAGC
>JAQURW010000123.1 GCA_028715425.1 Candidatus Omnitrophota bacterium | reverse complement strand
ATACTCTACAAAAGCATGAGACTTTTTGTTGGGCTGAAGCCGAACCGGGCAAAAATTGTTCTCTTTTTGATATTATGCGTAGTTTTATGCGTCCTGCCCATCGTCAAGGGGAACAGTTCGATCTTTGGCCCTCATTGGGTGCCGCCCGTCGCATTATATGTCGGACGGCTTATTGATATCGTCGAGACAGAGACCAGCAGTACCTTCGGTGTCGTCTTCGGGTATTTTGGCAGTTTAGTGTCGGCTTTTTTCTTTATTTATGTTGCGGCGTGTGTAATGGTTGAAGGCTATAACCGTTCAGGATTGAAAAGGAGGGGAAGATGAGGGCAATAATAGGTATAACCATAGTCATCGTCTTATTGGCATGCGAGCCGGCGTTCGCTCGATTATATGCGCCCAAGAATAAGGGGCAGGCTCAGGCTTCATCTCTTATGAGTAAACCGCAGACGGCTCAAACGGCAACTCCGGAGGCTACGGTAAAGACGCCCGGCAGGGCAGTCCGTTATGAGTACGAAAAGAAATACGACCTCAATAAGGATGGCTACCTGGATGCCGCTGAAATTACTAAAATGAAAAAATAAAAATACGCTGAAAAAAGATCAGACAAAAGGGAGCGGTTTAAAACCGCTCTCTTTTTTTATGCGCAGATTTGACAATACACCCTTCATATGGTATACTTCCTACTATAACGATAGCATAAATTGCACGTGTTGAAAGAACTCTAGTTATAGTAGTTACTATAAGTACTAAAGAACGAGGATTATGAAACTTATAACGACGAAAGACGTGGTCCAGCGCTATAAGGTATCGTATCAGACGCTTAATTATTACACCAACCTCGGGTTTTTTAATATCGTCGAACGACGGGGAAATAAGAGGATGTATGATGCCCTCGAGATCCGGCAGAAACTCGATAATATACGCGATCTTAAGAACCAGGGGTATCCGCTCCGGCTGATTATAAAAAAATTTAATGATGAGGTGTAGCCATGAGTTATCATAAGATATTGGGGTTTGAGCGCGAGCCGTTCTCGACGAGTCCTGACCCGGATTTTCTGTATATGTCCAAGGAACACGAACAGGCGCTCACCAATACGCTTATCGAGCTTAACCTCCGGCGCGGATTGAATATCATTCTCGGCGACATCGGCACCGGCAAAACGACCCTGTCGCGCAAGCTTATCCAGGAACTGGGCAAACGCGACCGGTTCGTTTTTCAGATGATCCTGAACCCTTCGTTCGAGAACGAAAAACAGTTTCTTGCGGCGCTGGTGCGGAATTTTAATCTGCCGGAGGGGCTGGATGAACGGAGCACGCTTGTCGATATCCGCGATGCATTCGAAAAATTTCTTCTGGACGGGACGCTGAACCGCCAGAAGGTCATCATCCTTATTATCGATGAGGCCCAGAAACTGACTGATGAGTCGCTTGAGACGCTGCGTCTGCTCCTGAATTATGAGACCAACGAGTTTAAGCTCATACAGATCGTTCTTTTAGGGCAGATGGAATTGCTGGAACGTATCATAAAACACGAGAATTTCTATGACCGCATCAATTTTAAGTTCAGCCTGTATCCCTTTGACATAGGGGAGACGCGCGCGATGATCAATTTCCGGATCAGGCGCGCCGGGTACCAGGGGAAGATGCAGCTTTTTATGGACGATGCCATCCGGGAGATACATGCCTATACGCACGGTTATCCCCGTCGGATAACGATGATGTGCCATAAGGCGCTCAAGTATTTGATATTGAAAAATAGATATGTTGTCGATCAGGATGTTATCAAAAGCATCATAGAAGACGAGGAACGTTTAGGATGGCAGAAAACGGCAAAGGTCTTACAGCCGAGCAGCAACTTCTGGCGCTCATAGAATCCCAGGATAAGGATGCCCGCGCCCTGCCGTCGGCATCCGGCCAGACTGATACGGCTAAACCGCAGGGCAGGCCCGGGCCGGGTGGGTTGCTGGGCGCGGCGTTTAAGAGGGGTTCCGGCTCTTCGCAGATGCCGATAGCCAGGCGCAAGGTGCCGGTACTGTCACCGGATGTGCTCAAGGCGCGCATGGCGTACGCGCTTGATGTGCTCAAAAAGGCCGTTAAAGGCCAGGACATGGAACTGAGTTTAAGCCTTGTTAATAATGCCCTGGTCGTCGGTATTTGCGTCCTGTTCGTGTTTTTGGGATACGAGATTTTTATAAAACCGAAGGAATTCAAAATGTTGCCGCAGATCATAACGGCAAAGAAGGTGCAGGAGACAGCCGAAACGTCCAAGGAAGAGCCCCGGGATATCGGATTTTATCTTAATAAACTGGGGCTTCGCGATGTCTTTAAGGCAAAGCCGAAAGAAGAGCCTAAGGCCGCAAAGGCCGAGATCGTAAAACCGCCGCCGATCATAGAAGGCGCGATCAAAGACCTGAAGCTCGTCGGGCTTTCGCCGTCGGCGGACCGGTCTATGAACTATGCCATGATCGAGAACACCAAGACACAGGCGACATTTTTTCTGAAAGAAGGCGATACGGTGAGCGGGCTTCGGGTCGAAAGTGTAGGCGATGACAAGGTCATCTTAAGCGACGGAACGGAGACGAGGGAACTTAAATGAAAACGCGGGGAATGCAGGCGATGAGATCGCGTTCGGCGCTTATAATCCTGGCCGTGGCCATAGCCTCGGCCGGTTTATCGGCGGCCGTTCCGGCCCTCGACAAAGGCGTAACACCGATATTGCGCGAAAAATTCAATAAAGATGTCACCCTTGACCTGCGGGACATGGACATTATCGACGTTTTCAAGTTCCTGTCGATGAAAGGCGATTTCAGCATTGTCGTCAGCAAGGCGGTCCAGGGCAGGGCTACGCTGGTCTTAAAAAGCGTTAAGATCGGCGATGCCCTCGACATCATAGCCATTGCCAACGGCCTCGGATACCGGGCGATGGAGGAGAATATTGTCTATATCATGCCTGAAGAAGAATATTTTCAGATGTACGGAACCTATTTCCGCAATAAAACCAGGGTAAAGACCGTGTATCTCAAGTACGTGCGGCCCAGTTATGCCCTCGAGGCGCTCAAGAACGTGAAAAGCGAGGTCGGCAAGATCGTTATCGACGAGGATACCGGCACGATCGTGATGATCGATACCGACGAAAAATTGAAAGAAATGGAAGATGTGCTCGAAAAGATCGATTATAAGCTCCAGACCAAGACCTTCGCGCTCAATTATGCCAAGGCGCTGACGGTCAAGGAAAAATTGCGCGACCGGCTCGATGTGAAGTCGGTCGGTTCCATAGAAGCTGACGAGCGGTCCAATCAGGTGATCGTTTCGGCCCTTCCCGACCGGATGCCGGAGATCGAAAAGCTCGTTAAGGCCCTCGATAAAAAGACCAAAGAGGTCATGATCAAGGTGAAGATCCTCAAACTTGTCTTGCGGCCGCAGTTTGATATGGGCGTGGATTGGGAACGCGCCCTGACCAAGGTCGAGAATACCGCCTGGAGATCGCTTCATTTCGTTTCGCAGTTTCCCGTATCGTCGACGATATCGACGGGGACTTCGTACGCGCAGATCCTGATGGGCGATGTGAGTTCCGACGACTTCGGCGTCGCGGTAACCATGCTTAAACAGGTCTCGGATACCAAAACGCTTGCCAACCCGACGATATTAGTCGTCGATAACGAAGAGGCCAAGATCCATATCGGCGATAAGCTGGCCTATGTCACCACGACAACGACCGGGACCGGCGCCGACCAGACGACCAATGAAGAGGTCCATTTTATCGATGTCGGGATACTCTTGAACGTCAAACCGACCATCAATGAGGACGGGTTTATACGAATGAGCATAAAACCGGAAATATCGTCCCAGACCGATACCTTGACAACCCCTCAGGGAGCAGAGATCCCGCTTATCAATACAACGACAGTCGAAAGTAACGTTATGGTAAAGGACGGGACAACGATCATTATCGGAGGATTGCGCCGTGACGAAGAAGCGCGCACGCAGAAAGGTATCCCGTATTTAATGGACCTTCCGCTAGCCGGCGGGGCGTTCAAGAGCGTATCGGATGATATCACCAAAACAGAGATCGTTATCATACTTACCCCGCATATCGTAGGCGGTGAGACCAATATCACCGGCTATAAGCCTGCCGCTATCCCCATGAAAGAATATTAACAAATTATTTTGCAAATACTGCCGAAATAGTGTATAATATCTACATTATATTATTTTTATTATATATATATACGATGCTAATTAGCTTGGCTTTAAATTCCATACACTTATCGTGATAAGATATTATTGCTATACTAAATATATTATATTAGTATTTGTTACTGGTATTTTATTTAGTTTTATAGCACCGCGCGCTCTCGCCAATAATCTCACGGTTTCTTCGGTGAGCCTTGTTTCTTTAAACGCATCTGCTAAAACTGCCGTTGTACAGTTCAATCTTTCCTGGAACAACTCATGGCGGAATAGTACGAATTATGACGCGGTATGGGTTTTTATCAAATATTCCACCGATACCGGTTCAACGTGGGCTCACGGTACCCTTACAACTTCCGGCACTAATCCTACGGGATTTTCCGCTCCGACAGGCTACGATATTATCGTTCCAACCGATAAAAAAGGATGTTTTATCCAAAGATCATCGTCTGGGCAGGGCAATGTGTCGCTTTCGACCGTCAAGATTGTCTGGAACTGGGGATCGGATAAATTGAGCGAAGACGGAGTGACTGCTATATCCGCCAGCACCGTTGCACGCGTTAAGGTACTCGGTATCGAGATGGTCTATATCCCCGCAGGAAGTTTTTACGTTGGAGACGGGACGTCCAGTACTATTACCGGCCAGTTTGAAAGCCGGACGAACGGAACCGCAGCTCAGATCACCAGTGAAGACCAGTTGACACTCGGCGGCGGCGGGGAGGGAAGTATAGGAAATAATAATGGCAGCGGTATGGCTACTGCCGATGATTTTAACGATAGCACTTCAAAAACATTGCCTGCGGATTTTCCGAAAGGGTATAGCGCATTTTATATGATGAAATACGAGATTACCGAAGACGAGTGGATAGAGTTTTTTAACATCCTTACTGACGCTCAGAAAACGACCCGCGATATTACGAGCGCGACCGGAAAAAATTCAGACGATGTTGTCAATCGTAATACCGTGGCATGGGCATCCGGCAATGCTACAACGGCGAGGAAAGACAGGGCATGCGGGTATCTATCATGGATGGATTTTTGTGCTTATGCCGATTGGGCGGCTCTTCGGCCTATGACCGAGTTAGAATATGAAAAAGCATGTCGTGGATCAAATGCTGCGGTAGCCAATGAATATGCTTGGGGTGATGCTTCGGTAACAGCTGCTGTGACAATTTCAGGCACTGAGGACGGCACCGAAACTATAACGACATCAGACGCTAATTGTTGTTACAACAATCAAACATTTTCGGGTGGAGACGGTAATTCAGGGCCTTTACGCGTCGGCATATTTGCTACGTCTACGTCATCGCGAAGCCGGGCCGGGGCGGGCTATTACGGAAACATGGAACTGTCAGGCAATCTTTGGGAAAAAGCGGTAACGGTCGGGAATACGTACGGAAGGGTGTTTACCGGAACGCATGGCGACGGTGTATTGACGGCAACAGCGTCATATGAGGGCAATGCGACTAATACAGACTGGCCCGGAATTGACGAAATACCGTCGCGCGGCGTTACCGGTGCCGTGGGTTCATGTTTGAAGGGTGGGGAATATGTAAATGGTACTGCGTATATACGTGTATCCGACAGGATTAACGGTGCTGCCGGATCTTTGACCCGCTTTTACCACGCTGGCGGTCGGGCCGTCAGGACGGCGTCTTAGTTTTTGCGTTTTTATTTTTTGGGGGCCCTATAAAATGAAAAGGTCGGTTGTTGTAGCGATGTGTATGTGGTTTGGTTTAGTTCAGTTTGTCTCTTCTCCGGCCCACGCGAATAATATTTCGGTTTCGAACAGTCAGTTTACCGATCAGAATTCCACCGCAGACACGATTAAGGTACAGTTTGATATCAGTTGGAATAATTCCTGGCGCGATGAGGTTAATTATGACGCGGCATGGGTATTTCTGAAATATTCCACGGATGGCGGCGCGACCTGGAGCCACGCTACCCTAAAGACATCCGGGACAACTCCTTCGGACACTTCTGTCGGTGCCGGCACCGTGGTCGAGATCATTATTCCTACGGATAAAAAGGGAGCTTTTATCCAGAGGGCAAGCGCCGGCACAGGGATATTGAGCACAACGAGCGTGCAGTTATGCTGGGATTATGCCACTGACGGTGTAAGCGATGCAGATGCTAACGCTATTACCTCACAGGTCAAGGTATTCGCTATTGAGATGGTCTATATCCCGCAAGGTTCTTTTTATGCAGGCGACGGATCAACGTCGGATGTTGACGCTGAATTTGAAGACGCGAAGAACGGCACGCCGTATACAGTATCCAGTGAAAATCAGATAGTCCTGGGCGGGGGAGGAGCAGGCAGCATGGGTAATAATAACGCAACCGCCCAGAATGCTGTTATGCATGATGACTTTAACGATACGACATCACAAAATTTGCCCGCGGCATTCCCAAAAGGGTACAACGCTTTCTACATGATGAAGTACGAAATCACTGAGGGCCAGTGGGTCGGTTTTTTTAATACCTTGACGAGTGCGCAGAAAACAACGCGTGACATTACGGGCGCCACCGATGGGAAGAGTCAGGACGGGGTTTCTTATCGCAATACCGTGGCATGGTCGTCCGGTGATGCCACAACGACCAGGCCGGACAGGGCATGCGGTTATTTATCTTGGACGCATCTCTGCGCTTATGCCGATTGGGCGGCCCTTCGGCCTATGACAGAATTAGAATATGAAAAGGCCTGCCGCGGGGGTAATGCTGTTTCAGAAGGTGAATATGCCTGGGGCAATACCACGATCACGGCTGCCGTAACGATTTCAGGTACAGAAAACGGCACCGAGACCATTACGACATCGGGGGCTAACTGTTGCTATACTGACCAGACGTTTAACGGTGATGGTGACGATGGTGAAGGCCCTCTGCGCGCAGGTATATTCGCGACTTCTTTATCAACACGGACTCAGTCAGGGGCAGGGTATTATGGTGCTATGGAACTGAGTGGCAATATCGCCGAACATACCGTATCTGTCGGGACTGCGACCGGGCGGGCGTTTACCGGAAGCCACGGAGACGGCACGTTGACCTCGACGTCCGGTTATGAAGGGAATGCGACAAATACCGATTGGCCCGGGATAGATGGGACAACTTCCCGCGGTGTTACCGGTCAGACAGGGTCAGGTATCCGCGGTGGTGATGCGTTGACGACGGATGTTTCGGTATCGTACCGTTTTTTGGCAGATTGGCAGGCTAGCAGTTTTGCCTCGTATGGCGGACGGTGTGTGAGAACGGCCTCTTAATTGTTGAAAAAATTTTAATGCAATCACAACAAATTGGTGGTTATGCCAGGCGGACGTAGTGAAAATCGGAAACGCTTGAAGCTTCTGATAGCCGGGACGGTGTTGTCCGGTTTGGTCCTTATATCAG
>JAQURW010000122.1 GCA_028715425.1 Candidatus Omnitrophota bacterium | reverse complement strand
CTGGCAGGAGGTTGAACTCGGATATGTTCGTGAACATCTCCTCATAGCCGGCGATCCGACAGGAGATTGCTCGAAGTGTAAAGAGGTCGGGATCAGTATTATAACGGCAAGGACATGTCCGCATTGCATGACTGAATTCAAATACATCGCGACACGCTTGGCCAATAATCCGTCCCAGGCAAAAAAGCTTAAACTTAAACGTCCGGATCTCATCGCAATAGATCTTTCGGATTACAAAGAAGCCGTTGCCCGCCAGGAAGCGCGCCGGTTCATGGAGCCGCGAGGAAGCTGATCGCGGTGCCTGGCGGTGGCAGAGAGACTCTTCTATGAAGCTCGAGATTATTCTTGCACAGGGTGTGTGTCTGGTGTTATGTTTTACGGGATTTCCGTTCATAACCGGATTTATGCAAACAACATATAATTCGGCGACCGAAAAGGATGAATTCATCCTGGTCTCCACCGAAAAAGAGAAGAATATCGGCGCGTCTGTCGCAAAACAGGTCGAAAAAGAATATAAAGAAACCGACGACCCGCTTATGGAAAAGCATGTCGAGGAGCTCGGCGCGCGCATAGCGTCGGTGAATGAACGAAAAGATCTGACCTACCGTTTTAAGGTATTAAAGGCCAAGAACGATGACGATTATAATGCCTTTTCTCTGCCCGGCGGCTATGTTTATATATTCGACGCATTCGTGAAAAAAATGAACAATGACGACGAAGTCGCGGGTGTCTTGGCGCACGAGGTCGGCCATATAGCCGCAAAACATAGTATCAAACGGCTCCAGGGCGGCCTCGGTATGGACATCCTTATGCTTTTGGGGATGGGCATAGGAGCGACCGGCGGCAACGTGGAAAATCCCCAGGAAGCTATGGCTGCGCTGAGCCTTCTCATGGCCGCTTATTCGCGTGAAGATGAGATGGAAGCGGATGCCTTATCGATCAAATACCTTAAAGAGTCAAAATTCGATCCTCAGGGTGTTGTAAACGCCCTGGAGTTCCTTCAAAAGGCGCGCAAAAAAGCGCCGTTACGGAATTATACTTTTTTTCGGTCGCATCCGTACGTATCCGAGCGTATATCGCATGCCCGGACGCTGGCAAACGATAAAGGCGATTTTGATGCTTATATAAATATGCCGGTGCATGAGGACGGTTTCTGATGTCACGGCCCGAGAAAAAAAGGACGGTAACAGCGGCTCCCCGTGTTCTTAAATTCAGCCCGCGCGGCGTGCGCGGCAGGCCCGATAAGATCGTCCTCAGGCCGGACGAGCTTGAGGCATTACGTCTGTGCGACTTGGAACAACGCGGCCATGCGGATGCCGCGCGCTCGATGAATATATCCCGGCAAACCCTTGAGCGGATATTGAGGTCGGCCCGGGGCCGTGCGGCAGACGGACTGGTCAACGGTAAAATAATCATGATAGACGAAGGTGTGGCGTGAAGAGAACTACGGGAACATTCTTTTTTAAAGCGGTTCTTGCGGCGGTGATGTTGACATTCTGTATGTCATGTTATGCGTCGGATCGGCTCCAGCGGCGGCTGGTCAAATGTTCACGGATATTCGACACGATCATCGAGAGCACGCCCCCTCTTATCCCGCAGGACCTTTTTTTGCGGTGTTCCGCACTAGCGGTATTCCCTGATACGGCCAGGAGCCGTTTTTTATGGGGTACCCGCTACGGCCAGGGGATTATCATGGTCCGCGACGAGAAAACGAATACCTGGAGTGCTCCTTCGTTCGTAAGCGTGAACGGCCTTGACATGGCAGGAGGGTTCGGTTTTCGCACGAAGGATCTGATATTATTCATTTTCGGTATTGATCTTGTCGATCATTTTTTAAAAGAAAGTTCGCTCGTGACCGCTCCTGACGTTTTTCTGCCGCCGTCCAGCAACGGTAAAAACGAGCCTGTCGAGGCTGTCCCGGGTATGCGGGGTATCGTATGTTACCGTATCACCGCCGATCTCGCTAAGCCGGTCGAGGTCAAACAGGCCTTTTTTGCGCCGAACAACACTGCGAACAGGGCTTTGTATAACAACGATATTGCGCCGCGCGAGATCCTTTTCGGCACCATGGAAAAAATGCCCCGGCCTGCCGAAAGGCTTGCGGATCTCCTGAACCGTTATGCAGGCGGCACCGAACAGAAATGATCGCTGCCGGGGGCATCGGAGGAACGGGTGAATATAACGTTCAAACACATTAAGAAAAACGACATGTTCGAGATGCAGGTCATTGAACCGCAGCTCCGGGCTCATTTTCTTCTTACGCGCGAGCTTATGAATAAGTTGCGCGTGACTATCGAGCAGGTGCTCGTCGAGAGCCGCCGGGAGGAGGATAAGGGAGGAGGCACGCATGGATAAGATTAAGATCGAGCAGCCGCCGAAAAAAGAATTGGAAAAAATGGGTGTCTTTTCCTGGCCGATATGGGAAAAAGAAGTCTCGACCTTTGACTGGCACTATGATGACCGTGAGACCTGCTATATCCTGGAAGGCAATGCCACGGTCAAGGATAACCAGGGAGCCGTCATAAGTTTCGGTCCCGGCGACCTCGTTACGTTCCCTAAGGGGTTGCGTTGCGTGTGGCAGATACGTAAACCCGTCAGAAAACATTATAATTTTGGATAACAAGTAGGGGCAAGGCATGCCTTGCCCCTACGGTACGTCTGCGGGGATAATATATGGTGGCACGACGGTATAACCGTAAATTGATGGTATCTGTCATAGGCGGGCACAGCTGTTCGGAAAGCGAACGGCGTTGTGCCGAATCTGTCGGCCGCGTTATCGGTGAAGAGGGCGCTGTCCTGGTATCCGGCGGGCTGGGCGGGACCATGGCGGCGGCATCAAGGGGCTGCCGTGAGGCCGGCGGAAACGTGATCGGCATTATCCCGGGTGAAAATAAAGATGATGCCAATGAGTATGTCGAGATGGTCATCACGACCGGTATGGGGTATTCGCGTAATACACTGGTCTCGGGTACTGCCGATATTGTCGTAGCACTTCCCGGGAAATACGGCACATTGTCCGAGATCGCTTTTGCGCTGAACGCGAAGAAACCGGTATACGGTTTCGGGACGTGGGACATCCCGGGCGTGCAGAAATTGAGCGATGTTAAAGAGTTGCGCGGTATCTTGAGGAAGAACCGGTCATGAAATCCTACACGGATTATATCTGGATGAATACGAAAGACCGCTACGCGATCGTGAATCTTACGCCGCAGGTCGAGGAAGCGGTGCGCACGAGCGGCGTGAAGGAAGGGCTCTGCCTCGTTAACGCGATGCATATCACCGCCAGCGTTTTTATTAATGATAACGAGAGCGGGCTTCATCAGGATTTTCTGCAGTGGGTGGAAAAACTGGCGCCGTACGGAAAAGATAAATACCGGCATAACATGACCGGCGAAGACAACGGCGATGCCCACCTGAAACGCACCATCATGGGACGTGAAGTCGTCGTTGCCATCACCAAAGGCGAGCTTGATTTCGGGCCGTGGGAGCAGATCTTCTATGGCGAGTTCGACGGCCAGCGGCGGAAACGCGTACTGGTGAAAATTATCGGAGAATAATCCCGCTTTATCTCTTCCTACAAGTTATTCAATTTTGCCGTAAAACGCCTGATCTCCTGTATTTTCTCGGCATACGACGGCTGCAATAATTCGGAAAATATTGATTTGTTGTGCCAGAGCGGGTCGGTGTCATTTGCGATGATGCCTGCCCGGACCAGCGCCTTAAAGTCGATGGTTCCCGGTATCGGGGAATAGGATGCGAGTATGGCCTTGGCACCGAGGCTGTTAATAAGTTTTATATCGTCAAGGACCTTGTCGACCCCGAGCCAGGGCGCGCCGATCAGGATGTAGACGCCGATATCCTGCTTTGAAAAACCCGCCTCCTTAAGATTCCGGACGGCGTTTTTGAAATCCTTTGTCGTCACCTTACCGCCGGTATAGGTCTGGATGTGCTCATCGGATGTCTCGAGCGAGATGCGCAGGTCCCGGAAACCGGCCTTGAAAAAAAGAGAGGCAATCTCGTCATCAATGAACTGCGCGTGAAGTCCGTTCGGCGTGTGAAAATTGAACGCATGGCCTGACGCAATGACCAGGCGCAGAAATCTTTTTATATTCTCCCGGTTACAGATAAGGGCATCGTCGTAAAAGACGAATGACCCTGTTTTGTAGGTATGGTAATAATGCATGACCTCTTCAAAGAGATCCACAGGGTCCTTTAGCCGGTACTGCGGTTTCAATATACGCGAGGCGCAGTATGAGCACCGGCAGGGGCATCCCTCGGTGAACTGGATAGGCAGGATGTCCTTTGATGAGAGAAGGTCATATGCCGGGTAAAAATGGTGTTCGATGAAACGGTCTTTTTTCAAATAATCGCCCCGCCATATAAAATCAGCGCCGGAAAAGCGGTCGGCATGCCGGTGGCACAGCGTCGCATAGATACCGCCGAGCAGGATCGGGGTTTTCGGAAAACGTTCCTTGAGGAGTTTTATCGCGAGAAAGACCCCCGGATACCAGTACGTCATGACCGATGTCACGTAGATACTGTGAAATCTGCCGGGGCGTTCGATGAGGGCCTTGAATTCCTGGACCGAAATGCCGTACCGGGAAAAGGGGCGTTTTACCGGCCGGATAGCCTCGGGCTTGTCGATGCGCTCTTTCCTGATCTTCGAAAAACCGTACTTGTCGGGCGCACGGGTGCATCCCGCAAGGCAATCGATCAGGTCGACCTCATTGCCTTCACGCCGCAGGTGCTCGGCTATGCGCAGGAGCCCTACGGGTTTCATGCCGAAATCGTACGCCGCGAAGTCGTATATCCAGGGGTTGACGAGAAGGATCTTCTTCATGGTCAGTTATTATAAAGTATTACGCGGAAAAAATAAAGAAGTGTTTTGCGTTGGTGACCTCGTTTACCGTTGACAAATCCCCATGCGGGTGTTACGATTGCGAAAAGTGAATAAAGGAGGCCTTTATGTATCACGTTACCGTACAAAACGACCGGAGCACGACATACCAGGTCTCGGCGGATGAGTATAAGTTCAACATTGCCCTTAAAAAAGGGGAAGGAATATCGCCCATGTCCGCGCTCCTGGCGAGCCTGGGCGCGTGCATGTGCGTATACACCAACAAGTATCTCGAGGGGACAAAACTGGCTGTTAAGGATGTCACCGTTAACGTCGAAGCGGATTTCGGAGAGGAAAAACCGCTGGCATTTCGCCGGATAAAAGCCACGGTGGATCTCCACGGCCAGGCGATCGATGAAGAAAGGAAAAAGGCGCTTATCAATTTTCTCAAAAATTGCCCGGTCCATAACACGTTGAAAGCCGGTCCGTCAATAGAAATGGCGGTCAGCCAGTGAAAAGAAGGCAGGTCTTTAAGGGCAGGCTTTTAAATGTCTTTGTCGAAGAACGGCGTTTGCCGAACGGATACAAGGCGCGGCTTGAGGTTATCCGGCATCCCGGCGCGGCGCTTATCGTGCCGTTTCTCACCCGCGACAAAGTGATTCTTTTGCGTCAATATCGCGGGCCGATAGATACCTATATATACGAGCTGCCGGCAGGCACGCTGGACAAGAACGAAAGGCCTGTGGAGTGCGCACGGCGCGAAGTGATAGAGGAGACCGGGTATCGGTCGACAAAGATGACCAAATTGGGAATGATAATCCCTGTGCCTGGATACAGCACGGAAAGGATTTATATTTTTAAAGCGGAAAATCTCACCCGTGTAGGGGCGAATAATTATTCGCCCCTACAGAAAACCGAAACGCGCACCCTTGGCATGCCAGACGAGGTTATCAAGGCGGTCATTGTCACCAGGGCCATGGTCAGACGGATGTTCAAACAGGGCAGGATCGTCGACGCAAAGACCATCGCCGCATTCGCGTTCTGCGGGTGGTTATGAAATATATTTTAAAAACGGATTCTGCCGAACCTCTCTACGCCAGCGTCGATTTTAAAAAAGACCTGAATACGGAGCAATACACGGTCGTGACCGAGGCGGACGGCCCGTCGTTGGTTTTAGCGGGCGCAGGCAGCGGAAAGACCCGTACGCTGGTCTACCGCGTCGCGTATCTTCTCAGTAAAGGCATTCCCGCCCAGAATATTCTCCTGGTCACTTTTACCAATAAGGCCGCGCATACCATGCAGGATCGCGTCGAGGTGCTGCTGAAGGCAAAACCGAAAAATTTGTGGAGCGGCACGTTCCACCACATCGGGAACAGGTCGTTGCATCTGTACGCGAAGGATATCGGATTTAAGGCAGGCTTCGGGATCCTCGACGAGGAGGATGCGATCGACCTCATCAAGGTCTGCATGAAAAATTTAAACGTGCACGGGACCAAAGACAGGATACCGACCCCCAAGGTCATAAAATCCGTCATCAGCTTTTCACTGAACTGCCAGCAGACGATCGAAGCGACCCTGCGCGACAAATATCCGTATTTTCTTTCCTTCACGGGATTTATCGAGCGGATAGCCCAGGAATACGCCAAAAAGAAACAACTTTCGAACGTCATGGATTATGACGATCTTCTGACAAAATGGCTCTGGCTTTTAGAAAACGTTCCTGAAGCCGCCGAACGGTTCTCCGGGCAGTTCCGCTATATACTCGTCGATGAATACCAGGATACCAATAAACTCCAGGCGGCGATCATAAAAAAACTTTCGATGCATCACGGGAACGTCCTGGTGGTGGGCGATGACGCGCAGTCGATCTATTCGTTCCGCGGCGCGAACGTTATGAACATACTCAATTTTCCCGACGATTATCCCGATGCCAGGATATTCAGGCTCGAGACCAATTACCGGTCAACGCCCGAGATATTGGCGCTGGCCAACGATTCTATCGCTCACAACGCCAACCAGTTCGAGAAAAAACTCCGCGCCGTGAAGGAAAGCCTTTACCGGCCGGGGCTTATCGAAGTGACGGATATACGGGCCCAGGCCGCATTTGTCGTACAACGGGTCCTTGAGCTGCGCGAAGAAGGTATACCGCTGAACGAAATCGCGGTACTTTTCCGCGCTCATTACCAGGCAGCCGAAGTCGAAATGGAGCTGGTTAAACATAATATCCCGTATGTGATCAGGGGCGGTGTGCGGTTTTTCGAACAGGCTCACATAAAAGACGTTCTTGCCTACGTGAAGATCATCGCCAATCCCGTTGACGAACTTGCCTGGATGAGGGCGCTTATGCTTAATCCCGGTATCGGTCCCGAATATGCCGGACGGATATTCGACGAGTTTTCCAAGGACGGAAAACTTGAAAAAGTCATAGGAGGCGAATTCTGTTCGTTTCTTCCCGGCAGGGCAAAGACGGGTTTGAACGCTTTTAAACGGATCATGAAGATGCTGTACGCCCCGGAGCTCATCAAAAAACCTGACGAATTGATACGGAAGGTTGTCGAATCGGGGTATGAGGATTACGCGCGGTTACATTTCGATAATGCCCAGGACAGGATCGACGATTTACACGAGTTGATCAACTTCGCGCATCAGTACAAATCCCTGACGACGCTCCTGCATGATATAACCCTCCGCGAATCTTTCAAGGGCGAAACAATCGCCGATACCGCGCCGTCTCAGGACGAGTACATCATTCTTACGACGATACATCAGGCCAAGGGG